>DATBGM010000016.1:0-2578 GCA_036557945.1 Bryobacteraceae bacterium
CGCATCAGTTGATCCGAGACCGGCCGCTTCATGCGGCGCAGGAAGGCCCACAGATAACCGAGATAGAGCGCGATTCCGCCGATGACATACGGCTTTTTCGTTGCCCGGTAGCTCACGCGGCAAATTTCCCACAGTGGGTGACCCCCAAGATAGTAATCCTTCTCGCCGTAGGAAAACAGTGACGAAAGCACACTTCTTTCGGCGGTCCCGAGCCGCCGAT
This sequence comes from Bryobacteraceae bacterium, assembly GCA_036557945.1. GTDB lineage: Bacteria > Acidobacteriota > Terriglobia > Bryobacterales > Bryobacteraceae > Bog-105. The sequence continues at coordinate 221 of DATBGM010000016.1, forward strand.
AGTGGAAAAACGACTTCTCACGAAACGATTGCGTTTTCCAGCCAAGCATGCGTGCGCTGGTCACTGCGATCCAGTCAATCCCGCCGGCACGATGCGGAGTGTATCCGCCGATCTGCTCAAAGCAGGCCTTGCGGAACAACTGACATTGCCCCGCGACATGGTTCTGGCCTTCAAAACTATCGGTTGCAGAATTGTACCCTTCTTCTTCGAAAATCGTCCCGGCTACGCCCAGGGTGCGATCCGCCGCAAACTTGCCGAGAAGAAAATCAAAATACCCTTCCTCGAAGGACACGTCGGCGTCGAGATTGCCGATGATTTCATAGTTGAGCCCGCTTAAACGCTCCATACCAAGGCGAACGGCATACGCCTTTCCCGCAAAGCTTCGATCGCGACGTCTTGGTAGGTTGATCAGTTCAATCCACGGATGCGCCGCACGGTACTTTTCGACAAGCGCGGGAGTGTCGTCGGTCGATCCATCATCCACGATTACCCATTTGAGCGGCGGGACCGTTTGCCGCGTGACGGACTGAAGTGTTTTTTCGACGAATGCCGCTTCGTTCCGCGCGGGGGTGATAAGGACGTAAGAGAGTTGACTGCCTGAATCGCACATGTTGACCTCCTAAATTGCGCTGCCTGTTGCCACGGTTGCGAAGAACCTGTTTCGCACATCGTTCAGATTTTGTTCCATATACAGCCCGGGCGCGATATCGGGGATGCACCCGGTTTTGCCGCCGAGCCAGATACGGGTGCCGATGCCGGCGGCTTCTGCGGCGTAAATATCCGATAGCTGATCGCCGATCAGCGCACTTGCTTCGGGTGCGAGCTCGAACTCTTCGATGGCACGCAGGAACATGCCCGGGTTGGGTTTGCGGTCCGATGAATCGCGACGGTAGACTCCTTTACCGTCCACATGATACGGACAGTAATAAACTTTTGCGATGGTGACATTCCGCTGCCGGAATTCGTTGATCATCCATGCGGTTATGCGCAGAAAGTCTTCCTCGGTGTAATAGCCCCGCGCGATCCCAGCCTGGTTGGTAACAACCAGAAGCAGATAGTCCAGCGCTTGTGCTGCCTTGCAGAGATCGAAAATTCCGTCGAGGAACTCAAATTCTTCCGGGCGATGCACGTAACCGCAGTCCGCGTTGATGACTCCGTCGCGGTCCAGGAAAAGCGCCTTATTCCTTCGCATGAGCCGTGCCTGCCAGTTCACGGGCCGCGTCCCGCTCCTGCTTGAGGAGGGGCGCCGCTTCGGCCAGCAGCGCAGATTCAACGGCATCGCAGAGTGCGTGGCCGGCGAGGATATGGCACTCCTGAATGCGCGGCGTCTCCTCCGAAGGCGCCGCGATGAGAACGTCTGCCAACCGCTTCAGAAGGCCACCCGATGCTCCGGTGAAGGCCACGGTTGCCAGGCCGAGTTCCCGGGCACGCTGCACCGCGCGTACGACATTTGTCGAGGAGCCGGATGTACTCAAGCCGACGGCGACGTCGCCCGGCGCGGCAAACGCCTCAATTTGCCGAGCAAAAACCTGCTCGTACCCATAGTCGTTGCCGATGGCGGTGACCACCGACGTATTCGTGTTGAGAGCGAGAGCGGGCAGCGGCCGGCGCTCGCGAAGATAACGGCCTACAAACTCGGCAGCCAGGTGCTGCGCGTCGGCGGCGCTGCCGCCATTGCCGAAAAAAATCGCTTTGTGCCCGTTCCGGTACGCAACAACAAGCAACTCCGCGGCCCGGCTGAGTTCCGGAAGAGCCGAATCGAGCAACTTCCGATGGATCTGAAGGCTGTTTTCCAGGTTGGATCTGAGCAGTTCGCCAAACAATTCCGATTCCCTCCGATGGGCCGTCATACCGTTATCAGGATGGCGCCTTCGGCATCCGGCTGCGGATGCGAGGAAAAGCGCTGCGCCGCGAGTTCTGAACAGAGGCGCTCTCGCCACCAGGCAAGCATTTCCTGAACGGTGTTCTGCAATGCGTGCGTCGGCCGCCAGCCGGTGGCGCGCTGGAAGCGGCTGCTGTCCCCCAGAATTACCGGTTCGTCACAGCGGCGCACGAGTCCCGGATCGCGTTCCGTCACGAAGGGAACGGTCGTGTGAAGCCGGAACATTTCGATCAGCTCTTCGACCGAATGCGTCTCAGCGGCGCATACGTTATAAGCTTCACCCGGTTCACAACGCGTCGCCGACAGCCACAGGGCGTTTACTAGATCGTGGGCGTCCAGAATAGCGCGCCGAGTCGAAAGATTGCCGACGGGCAGAACGGGCGAGCGCAGGCCGAGCTCCATTTCGGCGAGGCGTCTGGCCAGGTCGGAGCAGACGTCGCCAATTTTGCCCGGACCGGTGGTATTGAAGATGCGGA
>DATBGM010000017.1:0-2983 GCA_036557945.1 Bryobacteraceae bacterium
GGGTATAGCGATTGACGTCATTTTGCGCCTTGATTTGATTCGCCTCAGCCTGCGCGAGCTGCCCTTCTGCACTCGCGAGCTGCCCTTTGGCCTGATCCACCGCCGCCTGAAAAGTTCGCGGATCGATCTCGAAGAGCAACTGATCCCTTTTTACGAAGGCTCCATCCTTGTAGGTTTGGCGGACCAGGTAGCCCGTTACCTGGGGTTTGATCTGCGCGTTGACTAACCCGTCAAGCGTACCGATCCAATCCTTCCAGATCGGAACATCCTTTTGCTCCACTTGCACCACGTCGACCTCCGGCGCAGCCGACTGCGGCGGCGGCGGGCTCTTGCAGGCATGGAAAAACAATGGGATTACGAGCAGCGCTGCGAGCCGAGCCGCTGAACTGCGCTCCACTTGCTGACTCTTTTGGTCGAATTTCATAAAAAAATAAATCTTATCGTTTCGTGGTATTTCAAGCGCTGCATTTCAAGCGAGATCGAACAGCAACATCTCACTGTCCTCAACTGCTTTGAACTCAAGAATCTCTTCTTGGCTAGTAGCGGCGCCATCGCCTGCGTCTAATCTGACACCGTTGAACGTGACAGCGCCGCGAGCTGCTTGTGCGAAAGCATGGCGATCAAGCTTGAGGCGAAGGGTCGACGACTCGCCCGATACGAAACGCGCTGCCCAGACATCGACGTCCTGATGCACGGTAACCGAACCATCGCGGCCGTTTTTGGAAGCAACGAGCGTCCATCGACCTCGATTCTTATCGAAGGGGACAATCTTTTGTTCGTAATCGGGGTTCAATCCAGTCTGGTCCGGAATGATCCAAATCTGCAGGAAGTGCACCGGCTCGGATTGCGAGGCGTTGTATTCGCTATGGCTGATACCGGTTCCGGCGCTCATGCGTTGCACTTCGCCGACACGAATAACCGAACTCGTGCCGGTGCTGTCCTTGTGTGCCAGCGCGCCTTCGAGCACGTAGGTGATGATTTCCATGTCGCGATGCGAGTGCGTTCCGAATCCCGCTCCAGGAACAACACGGTCCTCGTTGATGACGCGGAGATGACTGAAGCCCATGTGTTGCGGGTCATGGTAATCTCCGAAGGAAAACGTATGGCGGCTATCGAGCCAGGCGAGTTTCGTCTGTCCTCTTTCATTGCTGCGGCGCACCGTGATCATCCTAACCTCCCGAGGTAATTACGTTCTTTATCTTCGTGTTCGGCAACTTCCGTTGAGTTTGGCCTGAATATCAGCAACATCCAGGACCAGCCGCATCTGCGCTGCGACTTTTCGTTTCCTCTAGATAATGTTGCGCCCAGGCCCGCCAGCTCTCCGAGATGCGAGGAACAGCAAGCAATCGCTCCACCTCTCCTCGATCGTGCGTGTAAATTCGAAATATGTCTCGAACCGTCAACTCATGATCCGGCCGTTCGATGATTCTGATCTCATCTCCAGCGCTGACTGCGCCCTCAACGATAATGCGCAGGTATGTCCCAGGTCGCAGCGCTTCGGTAAAACGGCGCACAAACCCCTGACCATTCATCCGAACTCCAAGCCTCCAGCAAGGAATCCGTGGTTCGGACACTTCAAAGACGGCGGTGCCAATCGCCCAACGTTCGCCGACGAGCGCGTCGTTCACCGCAACTCCTTCGGTCGTGAGATTTTCCCCAAACTCTCCGTATTGAAGCGGTCGGCCGAGCTCCTCTTCCCACCACCGCAGATCTTCTATGGCGTAGACATACACGGATTTATCCGGTCCGCCGTGTGCTTTGCGGTCGGCCTGATCATCTCCTTCAAGATCGACGCCTCGCGCCGCAATACGGCCGGCAACCGGCGATTTCCAAATTGCGCTTTTGGCCGGGCGGCCGTTATAAACAAACTCGCGCGCCAGTCCAACGTTGACCGATAGAACCGTCGCGACACTAGTTGGCATAGGCTTCTCCTCGACTAAAACATTTCTAATGCGTGCTGATGCAATTCACGCTCAGTGACTGGGACCATCAATAACGATCGACATCGACGACAGCTTGCGCAAAAGCCTCGGGTGCTTCCTGCGGCAGATTGTGTCCGACGCCGCCTTTGATAGTCCGATGTGAATATTTGCCGGAGAACTTCTTCGCGTACGAGCTGGGGTCCGGATGCGGCGCACCATTGGCATCACCTTCAAGCGTAATGGTTGGGACGGTGATCACCGGAAATTCGGCAAGCTGCTTCTCCAGATCGTTATACTTTGGCTCGCCCTCAGCCAGTCCGAGCCGCCACCGGTAATTGTGAATGACGATGCTGACGTGATCCGGATTGTTGAACGATGCCGCGCTGCGCTCGAACGTGGCGTTGTCGAATTTCCACTTCGGGGAAGCGAGCTGCCAGATGAGTTTCGCAAAGTCGTGCCGATATTTGTCGTAGCCCGCCCGGCCGCGTTCCGTCGCAAAATAATATTGATACCACCATTCGAGCTCAGCCTTCGGCGGTAGCGGCATCTTGCCGGATTCCTGGCTGCCGATCAGATAACCGCTCACCGAGACGAGACCTTTGCAGCGCTCCGGCCAGAGCGCTGCGATGATATCAGCCGTCCGCGCTCCCCAATCAAAGCCGGCGAGAATGGCCTTCTCTACTTTGAGAGCATCCATGAACGCGATCAGATCGGAAGCGAGCGCCGACGGCTGGCCGTTGCGGAAGGTTTCGCTCGAAAGAAAGCGCGTCGTGCCATAGCCGCGCACATACGGGACGATCACTCTGTAGCCCGCCTTTGCCAGCAGAGGCGTGACATCGACAAAACTGTGAATATCGTAGGGCCAGCCGTGCAGAAGAATCACGGGGGGACCACTAATAGGGCCGGCTTCAGCGTATCCGACATTCAGGACGCCGGCGTCGATCTGCTTCAGAGAGCCGAACGATTTGTTCGTCCCCAGTTTGATTGCGGGGACAGTTCGCGGCTTTGTCTTGCCGGATTGCGCTACTGCAGAATCGGTCATCCCGAACTGGACGGCAGCG
>DATBGM010000018.1:0-33432 GCA_036557945.1 Bryobacteraceae bacterium
GCATCGAGCGCGCTCCGGGCGATCAGCCAGTAGCGCGTTCCTGGTACGCGATGCAGCTCGCCCTGTTCGACTAGATGAATCAAGAGCGATTTGTGTAAACCGCTGTAGGCGGCTGCTTCGCTGAGTGTCAGGAAAAGTTTAATTGGACTTGGCGCCGGGAGAGCCGGCAGGATGGATAGCGGTTTCTTACGCACGCTCAGGGCGGTGGTAGTGGCTGCTTCGGGTTCCTGAGCTAACCGTTCTACGTCGCCGGCGCGGAACAAAGTCTGCTTTTGCTTGCGGCCGCTTAAACGCTCCAGTCTTGTTTCAATGGCTCCGCTGGTTGCGAACCGGCGCAGTGTGGCGCGCGATTTCTTCAGCGTTTAAGACTCGTACTTCTCCGGCGACTCCCGCCGCAAACGGGCGAAGTCGAATTCGGGATAGGAACTGTATTGTACGGAGTGATTTCGCCGTACCTGGTCGTCCGCGCGTCCGTTGGTAGGCCTCAGATAGATGTACTCGTATTTGTCATCGTGCAATCGAAAGGCGATGCCGATAAAGCCGCGAGCGCCTGAACCGGCTTCCCGGCCCGGCTTCCCGGCCAAATCGACCTCGATTGTGCCGTCCCGAAACCTGCCATTTTTGACAATCGCGTAGGAAGAGCCGTTGACCGCGTCCGGGGCGGCGATCAACTGTACCGCCGAACGTCCCTGATAGCTCACCGGATCCAGCGCAACGTTCCTCGGAAGCAACTCGCCAACGTTCTGTGCCTGGGCGGGGAGTGCCAGAAGTGAAGCAACTACGGATGCGGCGAGCAGGACGCTGCCGGGATGGCGACACATGGCGAGGGAAGGTGCAATCGAATGGCCCGCACCCAATCTTGTCATCCTGCTGCTCAGGAGTTTAGCGGAGCTTCTCGAAGGCAGAAGTGCTGTCCCATTGCAGGACTTCTGTGTTCGAAGCCGCGACAACAATGTTGTTGTGGCGCGGTTGTTAAAATTCGTGCAATGCCAGGCCGCACCATTTTTACTGTTCTTATCCAAACGGCCCAGGAGCAGGGTGATGCGATTGCGTTGTATCAGCCAACCGGAAGGAAGACCGGAAACGGATACCGGACATACTCCTGGAATGAATGGCAGCGCAGCTCGCGTGAAATTGCGTTGGGGTTACGATCGCTCGGATTGCAGAAGGGCGATATTGTCGCCATTCTGAGCGAGACGCGCGCGGAATTTTACCTGGCGGATCTGGGCATTATGGGTGCGGGCGGCGTGTCGGCGGCGTTGTATACGGCGTATCCGATGCCGGATCTCGCGAGAAATATCCGGGGCGCAGAACCGCGCTTTCTGTTCGTAGAGCACGCGAAGAGCTATGAAGCACTGAAGGCTGCGGTAGACGAACTGGGCGCGCCGTGGCCGGATCACGTGATCCTGCTGACTGGCGAAGCGCCGGAGACGATTACGCTCGAAGCACTGCAGATGCGCGGGCGCGCGGTGCTCGAGCGCGATCCGATGGCATTCGAACGTGTTACCGAGGAGGTTTCGCCGGAAGATCCCGCGATTCTCTACCTCACATCGGGCGCTACCGGCGAGCCGAAGATGAGTCTTTCGAGCCATGCGGCGGTGCTGGCCAATATGGATATGGGACCGGCGGCGCTGCCCATCGGGCCCGAGGATTCGACGGTAGTTTTTCTGCCTTCGGCGCACATTGCGCAGCGCATCGTGCTTGAACTGGTTCCGATGCGGATGGGGACTCCGGTGTGGTTTTCCGAAAGCCTGGCGCGTTTGCCGGGTGAGCTGCGCTCGATACGCCCGACGGTGTTCCTGGCTCCGCCACGCGTGTGGGAGCGGATGTATGCGACGATCCAGACCGAGATCAAGAAGCGACCGGCGATTGTGCGGAAGATGTTTCACGGCGCGCTTGGCCTCGGACTCGAAGCAGCGCGTCACCGGCAGGAGGGCAAGCCGCTGCCGTTATGGCTCTCGCGGACGCTCAAGCTTGGAAACAAGCTGGTCTTTACAAAAATCCGGGAACGCTTGGGCGGACGGCTACGCGTGGCAGCGTCGGGCGCTGCACCGCTCGGCAAAGATCTGGCCGAGTTTTTTGCCGCGATCGGCATGCCATTGATTGAAGGCTACGGGCTCACCGAAGCCGGCGTAATTTCGTTCAATCCGCTGGAGCGGCCAAAGGCGGGGAGCATCGGGAAACTGCTGCCCGGAGTCGAGGCGCGACTCGCTTCGGATGGCGAGTTGCAAGTGCGCACTCCTTGCCTTTTCATCGGGTATTACAAAGACGAAACGGCCACACGCTCGGTGATGAGCGAGGACAACTGGTTTTCGACAGGCGACATCGCCGAAGTGGACAGCGACGGCTATTGGTACATCACAGGCCGGAAGAAGGAACTGATCGTCTCGTCGAACGGCAAGAAGATCTATCCGGCGCGGATTGAAAATTTGTTCAAGGTGGAGCCGCTGGTGAACCAGGTGCTGCTGGTGGGTGACAAAAAGCCGTATGTAACGGCGCTTTTCACGCTCAATCCGGGTCAATTGAAGGAATTGAAGCCGGAATTGCCCGAGCAGGCGAACGGGTCGCTCGAAGACGAAACGGTGAGCAAAGCGGTTCAGGCGGCGGTTGCCCGAGTGAATAAACAATTAGCGGAATTCGAGCGAATCCGGCGATTCAAAGTGCTGGCGCGTGATTTTTCTATTGAAGAGGGCGAATTAACACCAACGATGAAGATCCGACGGGCGCAGGTTCTGGAAAATCATCGCGAGTTAGTGAACCAACTCTACTTAGGGCGAGAAGACTTGCCGTAAACACGACGTCAGCGGGAAGAGCTTGCAGCCGGGTGTAGGCTTCGCCGGTTCGCAGCCGCCACAACATCGCCGCGCCGGAAGCGAAAGCGGAAATAGCGGCAACTAATATAAGAACCATGTTCGTTTCTCCCATATGCTGAAGAAGCCGTTCCGGCTGTTGCCCATTTTTCGCGAGCGAGTCTGGGGCCGCCGTGATCTGGCGCCCTATTTCCGGGAGCCAGTCTCAAAAGAACGTATCGGCGAAGCGTGGTTTACTTTTCAGGAAAATTCCACGTCGCTCGGCCCGTCGCTGGGGGGATTGATTCAGCAGAACCCGGAGATGCTCGGAGAAGCGCGCGATCCGGCGCATCCGGGGATCTGTCCGCTGCTGGTGAAGCTGCTGTTTACCAGCGAGCGGCTTTCGGTGCAGGTGCATCCCGATGACGAATACGCACGGCGGCATCATAAATCGCTTGGGAAGACGGAGGCGTGGTATGTGGTGGATGCGGAGCCGCCGGCGGAAATCGCAGTTGGTTTCCGCGAATGGATCTCTCCGGCGCGTCTGCGGGAAGCGGCACAAACCGGCGAAATCGAGGAATTGCTCGATTGGCGGAGGGTCCGGCGGGGAGATGTTATTTATACTCCTGCGGGCACGGTGCATGCGATCGGCGCGGGCTTGACAATCTGCGAGATTCAGCAGCATTCCGACATTACGTACCGGCTGTACGACTATGGGCGGCCGCGAGAGTTGCACCTGGATCACGGGGTCAAGGTGGCCCATTTGGGACCGCATGAGGAAGCGATGCAGGCGGTGACCCTTGCGCCTGGCCGGGAACAGTTGGCGGAGAGCCCGTATTTCCGGCTGGAGCGCCTGCGGCTTGCGACCGGACTCGGTGTTCCGGGAGGTCTGCCGGTTTATGCCATTCTTTTATGCCTGGCGGGACGGGGCGCGATTGGCGGGGACGCCTTTGAGCCAGGGCAATGCTGGTTAATCCCGGCGGGTGGCGCAGCGGTCGAGATCGAGGGCGCAGATTCGGAGTGGATGTTGACCTACACCGCGGAGCAACCGCTTGCCGGGATCATTCCTGACGGAGCGAAACAGTAGGATCGAGGCGGCTGGCACGGAGAGCGGGGAGCAAAGCCGCCGTGACCGCTACCGCGAGAAGCAGCAGGACGGCCACTACGATGTTGCGCGGATCATTGGGCTCAATGCCGTACAGCAGGTTCGCGACGAGTCGTGAAAAGGCGAGTACAGCAAGTACGCCTATGCCCATTCCTGCGGCGACAAAGAGCGCAGTTTCCTGCAGAATGAGCCGGACGACGTTGCCTGTGCTCGCGCCGAGGGCCATGCGTATACCGATTTCCCCGGTGCGCCGGGTGACATCGTAGGCGAGCGCGCCGTAGAGTCCGACGGAGGTAAGCAGTAGCGCGAGCGCGCCGAAAAATAGCGAAAGCGAGGACATCAGGCGCTCGCGGCCGATCGAATCGTCGAGCTGCTTTTGCATGGATTGCATGGAGCCGACGGGCACATCGGGCGCGATTTCGTGCAGGGCGGAGCGAAATGTGGAATAGACACCGGGAGCACCGGGCGCGGTCTTGAGCGCGAAAGTGAAAGAAGGCGTGCCGTTGTCCTGTTTCTGCGTGTAAGGAATGTACAACTCGGCATAGTCGGGGTCGCGCAAACTGCGGTACTTGATATTGCCTGCCACGCCGACGATGCGGATGGAGGTTTTCTCGAAATTCACATGTTCACCGACGGGATTCTTGCCGGGGAACAGCCGCCGCGCGGCCAGTTCACCGAGGATGCCGACCTTTTCTGAGCTGGCCGTGTCGGAAGCCTGGAACTGGCGTCCGGCGAGGAGCGGGATTTCCATGACATCGAAGAAGCGCGGGCCGATCAGATTGATCCAGGTGAGGCGCTGTTCGTCGGAAAGATCGTTCCTGCCGGGAACGACGAGGACGTCATTCCAGCCCATGCCGCTGAGCGGAGTGGACCAGAGGATACTCGCTTTGCGTATACCGGGCAAGGCGTTAGCGCGCTCGAGAATGCGGCTGTAGAGCACACTGAGGGCCGCGCCTTTTTCGGGGCGTTTGTCAGTATCGACGCTGATGAGTTGCACATCGCGCGCGTTGAAGCCGGGATTGGTGTTGAGGAGGCGAAAGAGGCTTCCGGCGAAGAGCCCCGCGGCGGCGATCAGGAGTACGGAGAGAGCGGCCTGGAGCGGCAGGAGCGTCTGCGCAAAAAGGGAGCGGCGATCGCGGCGGAGGTTTTGGGCGCTTTCCTTCAACGCGGCGGCGATGCCAGCGCGCGTGGCGCGCAAAGCAGGTGCAAGGCCGAACAGCAATCCGGCGCCGCCCGCAACCACGGCTGTGAAGAGAACGACGCGCCAGTCCGGTTGAATTTCCAGTTGAATGTAAGACATAGGTCCGCCTTGCGAGGTGATGAAACCAACAAGCAGTCTGATGAGCCAGAAAGCAAACAGTGTTCCTATGGCGCCCCCGACGAGTGAGAGCAATACGCTTTCGGTGAGTAACTGGCGAACCACACGCGGCCTTCCCGCGCCCAGCGAAAGGCGTACGGCGATTTCACGGTTGCGGGCAGAGGCGCGTGCTAACAGCAGATTCGCCAGATTGGCGCAGGCGATGAGCAGCACGAGGCCGACGAGCGTCATGAGAATGGTGAGGGGATGGGCGAACTGGACCCGCAGGAAGGTCCAGCCGTTGGCGCCATCAGCAGCGAACAGGCGTTGTTGAAGGAAATCTTTCTGATCATGCAACGCCCAGTCGGTTGGAAGAGCATCGTGGAGAACGCGCGGCGAGATTACCTTCATGCCCGCTTCGAGCTGCTGGTTGTTTATGCCGGGCTTCAGCCGTCCCATCACGACCAGCCACCAGCAGCTTCGGCTTGTCATACATGCCGCGTTATCGACCTTGGGGGCAAAGGAGAGCGGGACCCAGATATCCGGGCGCGTACCGACTTCCGCGCCGAAAAAGTCGGTTGGCATGACGCCGATAACGGTGAAACGGATGCGATCGAGCAGCACGCCGCTGCCGATTGCCTGGGGGGAGCGCTGGAAATGCTCGGACCAGAAGCGATCGCTGATGACGGCCACCGGCCCGTCTTTGCCGCCGGAAAGATGATCATCGACGCGGGTGAAAAAGCGGCCCAGTTGCGGGGGCAAGCCGAGCGCCGGGAAATAATCGCCGCTCGCAAGCACGCCATTGACGTGCACCATATCCGTGCCGGAGCGCATTTGAAATTGATGATCGGACCAGGTGAAGAGGGCCGAGAAGATATCGTTGTGATTGCGGAGCGCCTCGAAAAGCGGATAAGTGAGAGAGTATTGGGGGCGCTCGCGAGTCGTGCTCAAGAAAAGCGCTCGTAACTGCTCCGGATGCGGCACCGGCAGCGGGCGCAGCAAGAGCGTGTTGATCAGGGAAAAGATGGCGGTGTTGGCGCCGATGCCCAAAGCGAGCGATAGCACGGCGACAGCGGTAAAAGCGGGACTCTTGCGCAGCATGCGTACGGCATATCGCAGATCGCGCGCCAGGTTTTCAAGAAGGTTGAGGCCGCGCGCATCGCGACAGGCTTCCTTGCTCTGTTCGAGCCCCTGCATGGCGCGTAAAGCTTCCAAGTGTGCTTCTTCCGGCGTTATGCCGGCGGCAATGCCTCGTTCGGCGCGCTGCTCCAGATGAAAGCGCAGTTCTTCGGCTAACTCATCTTCGACACGCCGGCGGCGGAAAAGCGAACGCAGCTTGATGGGGATGGTGTAAAGCCATTGCTCGAGGCGCATTTCAAAACTCCTCGAGGGCGACCACGCGCGAAATAGCAGCCGAGAGACGCGACCAATTGGCGGCCTCGCTTTCAAGTTGCCTGCGGCCTAAACGTGTGAGCGAATAGAATTTCGCGCGGCGGTTGTTTTCCGTCGCTTTCCACTCGGACTTAATCCAACCTTGCTGCTCAAGCTTGTGCAGCGCCGGATAGAGCGAGCCGTCGCTCACCTGCAGCACTTCTCCGGAGACCAGCTTTAGCCGTAACGAAATCGCCCAGCCATGCAGCGGTTCTAAAGCCAGGATTTTCAAAAGCAGAAGATCCAGGGTGCCCTGGACCAGATCGGATGGCTTGCTCATTTGATTCCACCTCGCACAACGGCACCAAACGGCCTGTGCGCTCCAAACGGTTCTCCTCGGTTACCGAGATTAGTATAGCCCATTCCTCTCGGTAAGCAAGGGAAGAAAATCACCGCAATCTATTTCGGCGTCCGAAAGAGTCAAATCTCGCTGACGCTGCCGGCGGAAGCTGCGGCAGTGAATATGGAAGCCGGTTCGAGATTCGTATCAGCCCCATTCGTGAACTCGAGATATACAGTCGTTCCGAAACCCGGCTGTGAGGCAATCGAGATGCTGCCACCATGACGTTCCATGATCTGCTTGCACAGGCTCAGCCCGATTCCGGCGTCCGACCGCTCCGGGGCGGGCTTATGAAAGATGTGAAACACGCGATCGCCGCTCTCGGGCTCCATGCCGATTCCGTTGTCTTCAACACGAACTGTCCAGCCGGCGGCAGTCGCCTCCGCCGAGACGTCGATTTGCGGCGCTGCTGAGGATCGGAATTTGATGGCATTATCGAGCAGTTGCGTGAAGAGCTGAACGAGTAATTGCGGATCGCCGATGACCGAAGGCATATCGTGCCGATTGACGCGACCGCCGCTGGCAGCGAGCTTAGCGCTCAGGATCTGTACGGCGCGGTCCAGAACTGAATTCAGCGGCACCGATTCCCGGGTAAGCGCACAATGCTGCACTTCCCAGTATTCGCGGAGCGCATTTACCAGAGTTTTGACCCAGGCGGCTGCACTGCGCAGCTCCTTTACAAGCTGCTTGCCGTCTTCCGGTAAATGGCTCGCGAAGAGCCGCTCGAGCAGATCGGCCTTTTCCGCCGCAATCCGCAGGGGATCGAGCAGATCGTGGCTGGCGGCCCAGGCAAATTGCTCCAGGTCCCGCTGGCAGCGCGCGAGATAGTGCAGGTGATCCCTGGTTTCTTTTTCGGCCCGTTTGCGCTCTGTGATATCCGCAAGCACGCCCACGGTTCCGGTGATAGAACCTGCTGCCGAATGCAGCGAAGCAGTCCAGATGGAGCAGCGGATCGCCGAACCGTCTTTGCGGATGCGCTTTCTTTCATAGCCGGCGAGCTGCCGCCCGGTTGCATATTCGCCGAGCAATTCATGAAATTCTTCGTGTTGCTCGTCGGGGATGATCGGGAGCTCGCGGTCCCGGACTTCCGCTTCGGTCCATTGAAACATTGCTTCGGCTGCGCGATTCCAGAAAATCACGCGGCCGAGCAGGTCGATACCCCAGATCGCAAGCGGCACGGTATTGAACACCGTTTGCATCAATTCGCGTGTCTCGCGGAGTTTTTCCTGCGCGTTGCGGCGTTCCGATACATCGCGGATGACACCTGTGAACCAGCGTTCGACGCCGCTGCGAAACTCTCCGAAGGAAAGCTCGAGCGGAACTTCCGTGCCATCTTTGCGGAGTCCTGGCAGTTCAAGCAGCTGCCAGGAAGTGTGGCGCTGATTGGTTTCGAGATAGCGCCGGAAGCCCGCCAGATGTGCGGCGCGCAACGGCTCGGGCATCAGCCCGGTGAGCGGCATGCCGTTCAGTTCTTTCGGCTCGTAGCCGAAGATTTTCTCCACCGGTTCGCTGGCGAATAAGATTTTGCTGTGTTCGTCGATGGTGATGATGGCATCGGAAGCGGTTTCGACAATGGCGCGGTATTGCTCCTCGCTGCGGCGTAACGCGGCTTCCGCCTGGACGCGCGCAGTGACATCGGTGGCTGAAACGAATTTAGCGGCGTGCCCGGATACTTCAATCGGAACTGCGGTAATCTCGACCACCATCACGGTCCCGTCTTTTTTCCGATGGAGCCAGGGGCCGTCACTGTGGCGAGTCGCGCGGTGTTTGCCTAAATCGGCAAGCAATCCGGGCACTTCTTCGGGCGGCCGAATATCGCGCAACGTCATGCGAAGAAACTCTTCACGTGTGTAGCCGTAGTATGAGACGGCCGCCTGATTTACGTCCAGAAACGCGAAGGTCTCTTCGTCGAATATCCACATCGGTTGCGGATTGTTTTCAAAGAGCATGCGGTAGCGCTGTTCGGAAGCTTCCAGAGCAGATTGGGCATGGTATCGCTCAGTGACATCACGAAAGACAAGAACAACTCCGCTTACCTGAGCTTGAGCATCGCGAATTGGCGCGCCGGAGTCGTCAATGGGCCGCTCGATACCATCGCGGCCGATCAGCATAGTGTGATTCGCCAGCCCCACCACGCGCCCTTCGCGGAGGACTCTCACCGCCGGGCTCTCGACAGGCTGACGCGTTTTCTGATTCACGATCCGGAAAACCTTTTCGAGCTTTTGACCGAAGGCTTCGACCGACGCCCATCCGGTCAACTGTTCGGCTACGACGTTCAGGAAGGTGACTGCGCCATGTACGTCGGTCGTGATGACGGCATCACCAATGCTTCCGAGCGTGGCCGCGAGCACGTTGCGGGTTTCGAGTTCCCGCCTGCGCAGTGCGCTAAGCCGCAGCATTGCACCGAACAGGAGCAGGCAAGTCAATATTGAGCCCGTTGTGCCTACCGTTCCCAGGCGGTTGGCATGCGATTGGGCGAATTCACCGCGCCTGCCTGCTTGTTCGAGTTCCCCGGTCACCAGTTGCGCTACGAGGACACGGATCCGATTCATGTCCTCCTGGCCCCGGCCGCTTTCAACAACAGCGAGCGCACGCCCGGCATCCCCATTCTGCCGCAGCTGAATCGTCTGGGTAAGCTCGTCCAGTTTGTTGCCAACTGCGTCGTTCAGACGCCGTACCGTGTCATGCGTTTCGCCGGCCGCCAATTCTGCCAATTCTGCCAGTTCGCCGCGAATTTCCGGAACGGCGCGCTCGTACGGATCCAGATAAATATTGTTCCCGGTCAGCAAATATCCGCGCTGTCCGGTTTCAGCATCTTTAACCAGCATCAGTAGCCGGTTGGTGTGTTTTACAATTGCGCGGCTGGTCTGTTCGGCAGCGCGATTTCTTTGAAACTCCCGCCAGTTATCGAGGGATAGGCCGGCTGTTAACAAGAGCAGGACCAGCGCTGGAACGAGGGTCCAAAGCTGGGCACGATCGAATCGCCTCATCAAATGACTGCCGATTCTTTAGAGTACTACTAGTACTGGTTGGGTTTATTTTGGTAGAAATGCCCAAAACAAAAGGCTTAGTTTTACCGGCGTCGATACGTTAATTCGCCGGGTTAAAACGGAGTAATCCGCAGCCTCTATCCTGGCCAGCAAGCGCATATAGATAGCACGCAACGCCCATAGAGAACGGCGGCTGCCGGCATCGATCAGATCAATTAACGGGACCGAGACTTCGTAATATGACCGCGCACGCTCACCCTCAAAACGCATGAGCGTCCGGAAGCGATCGTCTTCCGTTCCAACGCGCAGTTGCTCGGCGGGGACGTGGAAGCGCTCCAGGTCTTCGCGCGGAATGTAGATGCGGTTCATCGACGCGTCTTCACGGACATCGCGCAGGATATTTGTGAGCTGGAAGGCGATCCCACATTTTTCGGCAAGCAGCAGCGCCTTCGGCGAGCGGAAACCAAAGATATGGACCACAGTTAATCCGACGACCGAAGCGACCTGATAGCAGTAGCGATAGAGTTGATCGAAAGTCTCGATTGCAGAAGGTTCGAGATCGGAGAGAACGCCATCGATCATCTCGTGAAAATAGCGGTGGGGAATGCGATAGCGCTCGACGGCATCGTGAAACGCGGGCCAGACGGGATGCGCTTCGACTTCGCCCGCGAACGCTCGATCGAGTTGCATGCGCCAATCCGCGAGGGCTTGTTTGCGCTTTGCGGGATCGCTGGCCTGCGGATCGTCGCTCAAGTCATCGCACTGACGCATGAAGGCATAGATAGCGCACATGGCGTCGCGCTGGCGGCGATTTAAGAGCAGAAAGGAGTAGTAGAAATTTTTTGCGCGTGCTTTGGCGACACGACGGCAGTACGCGTAAGAGTCCGAGGCGGTCATTCAGCGCCGCAGCAGACGCGGCAGACTCCTCAGGAGGATGACTGCTCGCTCGCCTTTCGAGATAGCCGGGCGCTGTTTGAGCACGTCATAGTTCCGGGCGCGAATTTTGTCGAGGATCTTCAGACCGCCGCGGCTGAACAGATCGAGATCGAGCGCAAGGCGGCGGTTCACGCTTTTTACTAGCGGCAGGCCCTGCTCAAATAAGCGTTGCGCTACATCGACGGCGTCGGCCATGACGTTTCGAAAAGCCGGAGTGTAGCGATGGGCGGAGAGCTCTTCGACTGTGTAATCGTACTTTGCGAACAGATCGAGCGGCAGATAGATACGGTCCTTTTGAAGATCGATGGTTACATCCTGCCAGAAATTCGCGAGCTGAAGAGCTGTACAGGTGAAATCGGACAGGCGCTGACGTTCGTGGTCGCGATAGCCGCAGAGATAAAGCACGAGATGACCGACCGGATTCGCGGAATTTTCACAGTAGCCGAAGACGTCTTGAAAGGTGCGATAACGAGTGACGATCTGATCCTGTTCAAAGGCGCGGATGAGGCGGTCGAACGGCTCGATCGGAATCTCGTGGCGCACTACGGTTCCGCGCAGCGCGATGAAAACGGGATGCGCTGCTTCGCCGCGATACATGCCGTTTAGCTCGTCGCGCCACCAGCCAAGCAGGCGAAGGCTTTCGGCCCGGTCGCCAATTTCGTCGCCCAGATCGTCCGCCCAGCGGCAGAAAGAATAGACGTTATAAAAATCCTGATGCAATTCCTTCGGAAGAAGGAAGCTTACTACATGAAAATTTTCATAGTGATGCGTGGCGAGCCAGCGCGTGTACTCGAGAGCTTCAGTTTCGGAATATGACGCGCCCGCCGCCTCAACATGTTGGATGTAATCTTTGGGCTGTAAGCGGGCAACCGGCAAGCTCGGCATCGCCTCTCAGGGAATAATCGCCGTTTTGATCTGCCCGTTTGGATGGTGGGCCAGATCGTGCAGCACTTGCGGCAGCTCGCTCAAAGGCTGCTCATGATTGACGAAATGGGTAGCGTTGAGATACCCGTCGGAGAGAAGCTGCAGGCCGCGGCGGACGTGGAACGGGGTGTGATGGAAGGACGCTTTGCAGGTGATCTCGGAATAATGCAGCAGACCGGTATCGAGACCGACCTTGCTGCCCGCCGGGCAGCCGCCGAAGAAATTAATCAGACCGCCTTTGCGCACGAGCAGAGTAGAAAGCTCCCAAGACTCCGGCCGGCCGATGGCTTCAATGACAACATCTGCGCCATGACCACCGGTACGAGCCTTCACTTCCGCAATAAGGGCGCGGTCGTTATTCAGTTCCGTGCTGCGATCCGTCAGGAGTCCTTCATCGGCGCCCAATGCGAGCGCACGCTCCACCTGCTCACGGCGGCGCGCCACGGCGATCACTCGCGCCGCATACACCCATTTCGCCAAACGAACCAGCATGAGTCCGATGGGACCGAGGCCAAGCACAATAACGGAATCGCCCGGCCGGACGTGACTCTCGTCGAGACCGCGGATCGCGCACGCCAGAGGCTCGACAAGCGCGGCATCTTTGTAGGAAAGCGTGTCCGGGATGCGATAGGTGTTCTTGCGAACGATGCGCTCGGGCAGGCGAATATATTCGGCATAGGCGCCATTATTGAAGAGCAGATCTTCGCATAGGTTCGGCTGTCCGCGCCGGCAGTAGAAGCAGGCGTCGCAAGGAGCGGAGTTGGCGGCGACCACGCGATCGCCCGGGCGAAACACGGACACCCCGGCTCCGAGCGCGACAACATCCCCTGCCAGCTCGTGCCCGAAGAGCGCCGGCGGCTGAATCATCCTGGCATGATAGCCGCGGCGGTAAACCTTCACGTCCGTCCCGCAGGTGAGGGCTGTTCTGACGCGCACCAGGATCTCGCCCACGCAAAGCGAGGGGACCGGCACGGTCTCCAGGCGAACGTCTTCCTTCCCATAAAGCACGGCCGCCTGCATACGATCGTGGAAGGCGCTCGGCGAAGAAGCGGCGGTCTTCGACTCGTCTAAGGTGAGCGGCATCAGCTCCGCTCCTGTGGATGAATTACGACCTTAAGCGACCTGTCGCCGGGATGCTGGGCAATGGCGATTCCACGATCAATTGCTTCGAGGGGAAGACGATCCGAGATCAGATCCTCGAGCGGCAGCTCGCCGGAGAATACCAGCCGCGCCGACTCCGCCTGCAAATCAATATCCGCGCTGTATGAACCAAAGAGCATGCGCTCGCCTACACAGACGTCTGCGCCGGAGCATTCGATTCGTTCTGTTTCGGATGTTTGCGCAAACAGCAGAATTTTAGCTCCGGGCCGGGAAAGCCGCATGGACTGCTCCACCAAACCGGGTACGCTTGCCGCCAGAACGACTGCATCGGCGCCCCGCCCGGCAGTGGCACTTTTAATATCCTTCTCGAGTTGGCCATTGGCCGGATCGCATGCAGCGGCTCCGAAGCGCGCTGCCAAACTCCGCCGAAACGGGATGGTATCGCTGGCCCAGACCTCAGCTCCGGCCCTGCGCAAGAGCAGAGTAAAGATCAGGCCAATCGGTCCTTGTCCAAGCACAGCCACAACGTCGCCGGGCAGCACCTTTAATTGCTCGACTGCTTTCAGACAGGTATTGACCGGCTCCGCCCAGCAGGCTCGATCAAAAGAAACACCGGCCGGGATGCGTTCGACGCCCCGCTCCACAATCCAATTCATCACCCGGACATATTGCGAGAAACCGCCGCCGGCCGCCTCATAACCGGCCGTGACGCCCACTTGTTTATAAACAGGACATTGCGCGTAAAGCTTGCGCTGGCAGTAGAAACAGGCTGCGCAAGGGATGTGGTGGAAGACAACGACGCGATCGCCGGGCTGAAATTTCGTCACGTTATCGCCGCAGGCCGCCACAACGCCGGCCGTCTCATGTCCATAGACGCGCGGAGCAGGCAACAAGTCGTGCTCAATCTTTTTCAAATCCGTATGGCAGACGCCGCAGGTCTCGACGCGCACGAGAATCTCATCCGCATGAATGAACGGTGTGGCGATATGGCGAACCTCAACACGCCTCTGTCCCACGTACACGGCCGCGCGCATCTCTTCGGGAATAACTCGCGGCGGAGCAGCGCTATGTGCCGGCGGCATCGCCGCGCTCGCTCTGGTCGGACTCTGGAACAACTCTGCTATTGACAAGAAATTCCCCTAGCACTCTGGCCGCATCCTCCGCCCTGCGCTTCCATTTGAGCAAAGCCGGGAGGTCCCTCGGGTGCCCAAGAGTGTGTACTACAATTTTCCCACGCGCGATACGACCTTCGGGCGTGCGCATGCCATTCAGATCAAAAGGAAACGACTCATCGGCGCGGTCGGACACTACTTTGATGCAGGCAAAAGGCAATCCGGCTCGCCGGGCGCGTGCAGCAACACCGGCGGCTTCCATGTCTACTGCAATCGCACCATGAGAAAGCAGTGCCTGCTTCTGCATTATGTCGTTGGCAATACAATTCTGGGAAAGAACGGGCCCGACCGCAAACTTTGTCTCCGAGTTGACGGGGGCACACGGAAACGTTTCTCCCGTTTCCGGACAACGGATATCGCTGCCTACAACGATCTGGCATTGGCCGAGCGCAGGATCGAGCGCGCCGCAGAAACCCGTACTGACAACCGCTTCCAGCTTTGAGGAAGACAGTTCGGCTACCATCGCTGCCCGAATAGCTGTTTCCACTACTTGTGCGGCGAGTTTTGGCCCTGCGCCGTTCGCGGCGAGCAGCATCCGGCGGCTCTCCCAGATACCTTCCCAGGCGTAATCGACCGGCCATTTGAGCTTGCGCAAGCCGGTCAGCAAGGCAGCAAACGGCTTTAGCTCGGCGGCTTCGGCGGCAACATAGAGAATGGCCATAGCTAGCGCGACACCGGGATGCGCACGTCCGTCGCCGCCGGCACATATCCGTTCTCGCGAAACCAGCGGATGGCCCGGGTGAGAGCGGCGTCTACAGGCCCGGGTGAAAACCCCAGCGCGGCGGCGGCCTTAGCGTGGCTGACGAACATCTTCGTTCGTGCCATCTTTACGGCTTCGAGCGCGGCCACGGGCTCGCGGCCGGTTAGGTTGGCCCAGGCGGTGTTGGCCAGACCGGTCAAATATGCCACCGCATAAGGCAGCCGTGTAGTGGGCGCCGCCTTACCGGAAAGCTCTGCGAGTCTGCCAAAAATCTGCTGGAGCGTGAGATTCTGGCAGCCGAGGATATAGCGTTCGCCGGGAATCCCTCGTTCGGCCGCAAGCAGATGCCCTTCGGCAATATCGCGCACATCGACCAGGTTGAGCCCGGTATCGACGAAAGCGGGCAACTGGTCGCGGAGGAAGCGGAGGATGATGTTACCGGTCGGAGTGGGACGCCAGTCGTGATCACCTACGGGGGCCGTAGGATTCACGATAATGATCGGTTGTCCGGTGCGCGCGCGTTCGAGTGCGACCTGTTCAGCCAGCCACTTCGATCGTTTATAGTGGCCGCTCATATCGCTGATGGACACGGGAGTATTTTCGTTGCCGCCGCTGCCGTTTGACATGCCGATGCAGCCCACGGTACTCGTGTACACGATACGCCGAACACCGGCCCGCTCGGCAGCTTCGAGAATATTGCGCGTTCCTTCCACATTCGTCGCATACATGTCGCGCGGATTCGGCGACCAGAGGCGGTAATCGGCGGCAACGTGAAAGACAACATCGCAGCCTTCGACCGCCCGGCTCAAAGAATCCGGATCACGCAGATCTCCCGTGACGCGCTCCAGATCGAGCTCAAGAATCCGGCTGGCGGACCGGCACAGGGCACGAACCCGGTGCCCCCGTTCGGTAAGCAGGCGAGCCACATGCCAACCGATAAAGCCGCTAGCGCCCGTGACTAGCGTCAGTAGCGCTTTCAAGGGGACCCGGGCGCACCGGGCCGGTTGCACCACACGGTTGGGTTCATAGCTTTGAGGCCGATTTCGAAAGCGGTGAAAAACCCGGCGCAGAAATAGAGTCGGATGACCGGTGGAACCCGCGGGCGTAAGAGGCAGCCAGCACGTCGCGGGCGAGAGAAAAGTCCCGATCGCCTGACTCGACCCGGCGGCCTTCGGGGCGTTGCTCAGACTCTCGCGCGCTCATCGCCTTTTTATATGCGGCGAGTGCCAGGAGCGGGAAGGTATTGCGGTAATCGGTGTATTCCAGATAAAAGACGCGCGGAAAACCGGTGCCAGTGCAGTGCTCTTCATGCCATGTACCGTCAGCGCGTTGCGTGCGAACCAGGTAGTCGATGCCGTTATGCAGGCTCTCACTGCGCGTGTCGCCGCCGGCCAGCAAAGCAAGAATGGCCCAGGCGGTCTGGGAAGGAGTGCTCGGGTTCGGCATGAAGCGGCCTTCGTCGTAGCTCAAGCAGCTTTCTCCCCAGCCGCCGTCGCGATTCTGATAGGCACGGATGAACTCAATCGCCTGCTGGATGGAAGGCTCGTTTTCATCTACCCCAGCGGCACGCAACCCGCGCAATGCGAGGAAAGTTCCGTACAGGTAATTCACGCCCCAACGGCCGTACCAGGAGCCATCGGGTTCCTGCACGCGCAGCAGATACTCGACGCCGCGCTGAATGGCCGGGTGATTCGCGGGAAGACCGGCGCGAATCAGCGCTTCGAGGACGCGGCCCGTGATGTCGGGACATGACGGATCGAGCATGGCGTTGTGGTCGGCAAACGGCACATGGCTCAGAATCTTCCAGTCGTTATCGACGTCGAAAGCTGCCCAGCCGCCGTCTTTACCTTGCATGACCAGCAGCCATTCGAGGGCGCGTTGCATACAGGCGCGCTGCGCCGCGGCATCAGAGCCCTGGATGCGTTCGAGCGCCAGCAACACCATCGCGGTATCGTCCACGTCGGGATAAAAGCCGTTGTTAAATTCGAAGGCCCAGCCCGAGGGTTCGGCATGGGGGCGCTTCACCGACCAGTCGCCTTTACGGCGAATTTCCTTGGAAATCAACCAATCGGCAGAGCGGCGCAGCGCATCGGTTTCGGACGAATCGCTTTCGGCTAGCGCAAAGGCGGCAATGGCAGTATCCCAAACGGGCGAAAAACACGGCTGCATGTAAAAGCCGCGTTCATCGTCGACCATCAGATAGTTGAAATGCTTTTCGGCCTCGGCGCGCAGCGGATGGTTCGGCGGGTAACCCATCACATCGAGCGCCATGATGGCGTATTGCATGGAGGGATAGATCGCACCCAGGCCGTCGGAGGCTTCAAAGTGTTCGATCATCCACTTCAGGCACTTCTTTGTAGCGCTCTCACGAACAAAATGAATACCGAGTTTCTCCCATCCCTTGAGCATGCGGTCGACGAGCAGGAAAAAGTTGCGCCAGCTGAAAAGCTTTTTCGCTCGCGGCAATGTGAGCGGCACTCCGGGCACGAACAGTTCGTCAAGCGTGAATCCGGCGGGTACTGGTCTAGCCGGGTTGGCGGCATGCACGATCGAAAGCGAAAGCACAATTGTGCGCGTCCAGGACGACATCTGGTAGATGAAATTGAACGGCAGCAGAATGATTTCCGGCGGGATCGATGGGCAGGCATCGCGCGGAAAGAGGTTGAACAGGCTCAGGTTGGTTCGTACGTAACTGTTTGAGGCTTGTAGACCCCCGAGCGCCAGGATACGTTCGCGCAGTTTCCGCATACGCTCGTCGGCGGTCGGCAATCCCGCCACTTTCAGTGCAAAATATGCCTTGATCGAAGCGTTGACTTCCGAGGGGCCGTGCAGATAAATATTGAAACCGCCATCGGGAAGCTGGCGCGCCAGGATTGAATCGACAGCGCGTAGGATCTTACCGCGGGTCGGCGGATTCCATATTCCATTTACGGGTGGATTGAGCCAAAGCTCCATCAGGATGTAATCGGATTCGAGCGTCGTATCGGCGCGCAGATCGGCCCACCAGTAACCATCCGCCGACTGCTTGCCGCGTACCGCCGAAGACGCCTTGCGAATGGCGTGTCCGACTGAAAAACTTAGCAAATCGTCTATTTGGGCGCTGGACTTCATCGTTTAGGTGCGAACAGTGTACAGGCGCGGCGTAAAGCTTTCGAGATCGGCGGGAAGCGTGAAGCGCACGTCTTCCTCTTTGATTTCGGCTTCCTCCAGATCTCCAAATCCCTGCTGTTTCAAGTGATCGATCAATTCCTGGACGAGGTGCTCGGGCGCGGACGCACCCGCGGTAACGGCGACCGTATCGATGCCGTCGAGCATGCCGGACTGCACTTCGCTACAGTCGTCGAGCAGATACGCGGGAACGCCGGCTTTCTGGCAGACTTCGACCAGGCGCCGCGAGTTCGAACTGTTCTGTGAGCCGACTACGAGCAGCGCCTGGCAAAGCGGCGCAACTGCCTTTACCGCGAGCTGCCGATTTTCGGTGGCGTAGCAAATATCCTGCGTCTTCGGGCCGATGATGGTAGGGAAACGCTCTTTGAGCCGCTTGACAATATCGCTGGTTTCATCGAGCGAGAGGGTGGTCTGGGTGAGATACACGACGCGGTTCGGGTCAGGGATCTGCAGCCGGTCGACGTCCCCAACGTCCGAAACCAGGACGGTGCTGGCTGGTGCTTCGCCGAGCGTGCCGATCACCTCGTCGTGATCGCGGTGGCCAATCAGCACGATCGTATAGCCTTGTTTTGCGAAACGAACCGCCTCCAGGTGAACTTTTGTGACCAGGGGACAGGTGGCATCGATCACTTGCAAGCTGCGCTCTTTTGCCTCAGCACGAACAGCAGGCGAAACTCCATGCGCGCTGAATATGACACGAGCACCTTGGGGAACCTCGCTCAGTTCTTCCACAAAAACGGCGCCAGCCGCGCGCAATTCGTCCACGACGTGCCGGTTATGGACGATCTCTTTGCGAACGTAGATGGGGGCGCCGTAAAGCTCGAGCGAGATGCGCACGACATCGATGGCACGGACGACCCCGGCGCAAAAGCCGCGCGGTTTGAGAAGAATGATTTTCTTTGCGGCCCCGCCTGCCGGCACAAAATAAGAATCGGTAATATCTTCGGCGAGACCGGTGAATGGCATAAAAAGACTTATAGTCGAATTATAACAACGAGATGCAGATCGATCTCAACCTTTGCAGGAACCTTCGCCTCGCTGAGAAGCGCGGGCTCATGGATCCGATACCATAGAGGTATCTCGCTTCTTTTATGAGTATCTCCGCTTCCGAAACGTGGACGATGGTGAGCTATGTGCTCCGCCAGAAGCTCCGCGGCCGCAAACAATATCCGCTGGTGCTGATGCTCGAGCCGCTCTTCCGCTGCAATCTGGCGTGCGCCGGATGCGGAAAAATCCAATATCCGGCACATGTTTTGAAGCGGCAGCTTACGCCGGAAGAGTGCTTCAAAGCGGTTGAGGAGTGCGGCGCACCTTCGGTAGCGATCCCAGGCGGCGAACCGCTCATGCATGCGCAGATTCAAGAAATTGTCGGGGGGCTAATTGCCCGGAAGAAATATATTTATCTCTGTACGAACGCTCTGCTGCTCGAGGAGAAGCTCCACTTATTCAAACCGAGTAAGTATTTCGCCTTTTCGGTGCACGTGGACGGCGAGCGCGAGCATCACGATTTTTCCGTTTGCCGAGAAGGCGGTTACGATATTGCAATTCGCGGGATAAAGGCCGCGATTAAGCGCGGTTTTCGTGTCACCACCAACACGACGCTCTTCGACGGCGCCGATCCCAACAGCGTGCGCAAGTTTTTCGACGAGATGATGGCGCTCGGCGTCGAACGCATGATGATCGCGCCTGGGTATTCGTACGACAAGGCGCCCGACCAGCAGCATTTCATGGGCCGAGCACGCACGCGCCGCCTCTTCCGTGCGATTCTTTCGAACCGCAAGCCTCACTGGAAATTCAACATGTCGCCGTTATTCGGCGAATTCCTGATGGGCAGACGCAATTTCGCCTGCACGCCATGGGGCATGCCGACTTACAACGTCTTCGGCTGGCAGAAGCCCTGCTATCTGCTGCAGGACGGATATGCGGATACCTTTGCGGAATTGATGGCAGAAACCGCGTGGTCGCAGTACGGAACGGAATCGGGGAACCCGAAGTGCGCCAATTGTATGGTGCATAGCGGTTACGAAGCCTCGGCGGTCGATTATGGTTTCGGTTCGCTTAAGGGTTTTTTTGCGATGGCGAAGGCGTCACTCTTCGGTAAGTACAGCGATGAGGATGCCAAGGTGCTGCTGAACGAGGAATACAAGCCGGTGCACTCCTATAATCCGCTGGTACAGATCAAGACCGCCGAAGAGACACAGACATGAAGGCAGACGAGCTCGAGGTAGTTCCCGGCTTCGCGCATGAGAAGCTGCAGGGCTGGATTCCGAGGCTGGCAAGCGAAGACGAGATTCGCGACGCGCTGGAAAAGGCCTTCGACTACCGGGGCGACGTGATGATCACGCGTAAAGACGGACGCACGGTGGAAGGCTACGTCTTCGACCGCAAACCGGGCCAGACGTTAACAGCAGCGCTTGTTCGCATTCTGCCCGCGGATGGCTCGCCCCGCCAGAGTATCCCGTTTTCCGAGATTGCCGGCCTGGTGTTTAGCGGAAGAGACACGGCCGCAGGAAAAAGCTGGGAAGCCTGGGTCCGAAAATACTGGGAGAAGAAGCAGGCGGGCCAGTCCGCCGCAATCGAGCCCGAAGCGCTCGATTAACCGTTCGGCATTACCATGACTTTGCAGGCGTCCGCGCCTGAAACGAAGCGCGAGTAGGCTTCGCTGACGCGCGCGAGCGGGAACTCATGGGTAATTAACTTTGCGAGCGGCAGGCGCGGCGCCAGTTCGATGGCTTCGCGGAAGTCATCGCGCGTATAGACGCGCGTGCCGAGAATCGTTAGTTCCTTGAAGTTGACTGCCTGCAGATCGACTTCGGCTGGTTTCTTGAAGACGCTCACGTTGACAATTGTGCCGCGCGGGCGAGCAATGGTTGTCATGCCGCGGGCCGTAGCAGGCGTTCCGGCACACTCAAACACGAGCCCGACACCTTCACCGTTTGTAAGCTCGTAGACCGCTTTTTCAAGAGAGTCAGCGGGAAGGGCTTCCAAGCCCGTTTCGCGCGCAAGTTGAAGGCGGGACGCGAGTACGTCCGTGATCAGAATTCGGCCGGCTCCGCGCGCTTGGGCCACGAGCCCGGTAAGCAGGCCGATCGGTCCTGCGCCCATCACAACAGCAAGCTCGCTCTCGCCTCCGGACGCGCGCTTCACCGCATGCACGGCGACGGCCAACGGCTCAATCAGTGCGCCGACCTGCGGGGCCATGTCGGCCGGCAGGAGAATCAAATTCTCAACGGGCACTTTGACGTAATCGGCCATACCGCCTTCCGTGTCGATGCCATACAAGCGAAGGCGGCTGCAGACATGAGAATAACCGTTGCGGCATGCGTTGCAGTTGCCGCAGGTGATCAACGGAAAAATCGCAACCCGATCGCCCGCTCGCAAAGTTGTGTTTGCAGAGCCGAGTTTGGCTAAAACGCCTGCGCATTCATGGCCGACAGTGAGGGGAGCGCGCGCCCGCGGGTGCATGCCGGAAATGATGCCGATATCCGAACCGCAAAATCCGCAGGCTTCAATGCGTATCAATGCTTCGCCTGGCCCGGGCTGGCCCAACGGAACATCAACCGGTTCAATCCTGTCAG
Organism: Bryobacteraceae bacterium; assembly: GCA_036557945.1. GTDB lineage: Bacteria > Acidobacteriota > Terriglobia > Bryobacterales > Bryobacteraceae > Bog-105. The sequence continues at coordinate 21,532 of DATBGM010000018.1, forward strand.
GACCTAAGTATCTTGCGGCAAGCATCTCCGCCATTGTGCCGCATCACTGTTGACACTGAGCCGGAGAACGCGTGTTGCTCGCGCTCAGTAATCGCTAATTACCGGCAAAATGCACGAAGGGCGCAACCGACGGGACGCCAGCGTTATTTACGATAAACAACATGTAATAACCGGGAGGCGCTAAGTAAGCATTCGCGGGAGCGGTAACGGTAAGGACACCGCTACCCTTCTGAAAACTTAACGGTAGATAGCGTTCGTTCTCATCAAAGAAATGTGTCACAGCACCGGTACGGATCAGTGAAACTTTCGCGATATTAGCGGCATCCGGCGTCGTAACCGTGAAAATGTTTCCGTATGTCCACTCCGTGGGAGCGGACGTAATGGTGGGCCGCGGCCCTTTGAACAGATAGGGCGGCGAATAGAATTCCGCACTCTTCTCGTCCGGCACATTGCCGAAATCGGCGCCCATGCCAGATTCGAGCACGCGCCCATCCGGCAGCAGCAGGGCTGTTCCGTGGTATTCACGCGGCGTATGCATCGCAGCCATGGTGCTCCAGGCCATGGTTTGCGGCGACCACAGTTCCGCGGCATAAACCGCATTTGCGATCTTGCCGCCATCTCGATCGGTCGCTCCGCCGGTCGCGAGCGCCGTTCCATCCGGCAGCATGGTCAGGTTCATGAAGCTGCGCACATACGCCATCGATGGTATCTGCTGCCAGGCTGGCAAACTTTGCGTCATATCGAGCACATAAGCCGTGTTGGCAACGGGATCTGCGCTGCCCTGACTGTCGGTTGCGGTTCCCGCTTTCAGAAATTTGCCCGGAGTGTACATCGTGGCACTGGCGCCATCCACCAGATTCGAATCAATGACAGACCAGGCCTGCGTGGTGATGTCGAGAACGTCGGTATCGGTCGCGTACTCCGAGCCTCCAATGTGAATCACGCGCCCGTCGGGAAGCTGATAAATAAACGGGTAAGTTTCGAACGGATTATTCGCGTTCGTGAGTTTGGTCCAGGAGTTCGTGGCAGGATTATAAATTTCAGAGATTCCGGCATTGGAATGCGCCGTCGTCTGCCAGCCCGCCATGACGAGGACACGTCCATCCGAAAGCGTGGTAGCGGTCGGATACCAACGCTTATAACTCATGTTCGGAACCTTCTTCCAGGTGTTCGTCTTAGGGTCAAAGATTTCCGCATTGGCTATTCCGTAATCCGTGCCTCCGCCCGTGCCAAACCCACCCACCACCAATACGCGCCCGTCTGCCAGCATGGAGTGTCCCGAGCAGAACAAATTTACGTCGATTGGAACGTTAGTAAATGAATTATTGACGTAATCCCAAACCGTTGGTGTATCGCCGTCCTGGTAGAACAAGATTTTATTGTTTGCCAGAAGAATCAGATTGACAGCAACAGCAGGCAGGGAAACCGGCGACGACCAGCTACCTACGATTGCCGGATTGCCGGAGTTATCTACTGTAATCGCAGTCGGGGCCGATGTTCCAGTCTGTCCCGCGCTGTTTTGCGCACGGGCCGCCAGAGTGTGAACTCCATTTGCGACCGTTTTGCTGTCCCAGGTCAGTGAATAAGGAGCGCTGCTCTGAGCAGAGCCGATGGTGCCGCCGTCGAGCAGGAATTGAACGTTCGAAATGGTGACATTATCCGAGACAGAGGCGGCAACGGTCATAAGTCCGGCGAGTGTGCCCGCTCCCGGCGAAGTCATCGTTACCGTTGGCGGAACGGGTGTAATTCCGCCTCCTGAACCGGCAAGTATTTCACAAATCGTCAGGTTAAAGCGGTCGCCGGTCGGCGCCGTATCATTGATGGTCACATGCGTACCCGCTGCTGCGACTGGATTCGTCTGCATTTGCATCCAATATGTATCGCCGGCCGCGGAGAAGTATTGATGCACGAGACTCTGGCCTGTACCAGGAGTTCGGGCGACGGCATTATCAAAATCGTTACCCACACCGAAAATCAGCGAGTTGCTTCGAGTCGTTGTCAGGGAGGCACTCGGTGCACCTTTTGATGCGTTTCCGCTTGCCACTGCTCCAACCGCCCCGGATCCGTTGGAGCCGGATGCATCGACACCGCTGAAGCTCATCACGGTCATGGATGAGCCTACAGCTTGAGACAACGTGGCGGTCACAGAAACCGACTTCAGGGGAATCGCGGCAAATGCTCGCCAGATTTCGGAAGTACCGTATTGCACATTCGTTCGTGCTACTAAGACCCAAGTCAAACCAGCCCCGGAAACGCTCTTCACGGACGTATTTGTACCGCCGCCGAGATAATCGGTCGCTACGAACGCAAGCAGTAGTTCATTGTTCGATGTTGTGGAAAACACAGGAGAGGTGACCATGCTGGACGAACCCTGGTCTTTTGAAACTTTCGCATCGATCGAGATCACGTTGGCAGCCGCTGCTGCGCTGAAATTGATTCCGGTGCTGTTGGCGCCGTGGAGCGTCACCGCCTGGTTCGCCGGCGTAAAGCTATATCCGCCTTTGCTGGGAGTTATTGTGTAATTTCCGTCCGCCAGTCCGCTAAACGCATAGTTCCCCGAAGAATCGCCGGTTGCAATGGCATTTGCCGCGCCAGTGAGCATCACGGTCGTTCCACTGCCATCCGCGGCGGGACTTATCGTACCGGAGATACTCCAGGTGGGCGCTGCCTGTGCACTGAAATTGATGCCGGTCTGACTAGCACCGTTAATGTTAAACGTCTGACTTGCCGGAGTAAAAATGACACCTGCCTTCGATGGTGTGACGGTGTAACTACCATTGGCAAGCCCAGTAAAGGTGTAATTCCCCGAAGCGTCCGCCAGCACGGTATTGGTTGCGGCCCCAGCGAGCGCAATCGTCGCCCCGCTGCCCATACCAGCCGGAGTAATGGAACCTGATGCACTCCAGGTCGGCGCAGCACTTACGCTGGCAAGGATTTCGCAGATCGCCAGATTATATCGATCCCCTGTCGGCGCGGTATCGTTAATAGACACCTTCGTGGCGCTTTGCGCAACCGGATTATTCTGCATTTGCACCCAGTACGTATCACCCGCTGGTGTCAGAAACTGGTGGACGAGACTCTGGCCGGCGCCGGGAGTTCTGGCGGTGGCGTTATCGTAATCGTTTCCTACGCCAAATACGAGCGAGTTAGCGCGCGTGGTGGTGAGACTTGCAGCGGGTGCTCCCGTTGCAGCACTAGCGCTTGCCACCGCTCCAATCGCTCCGCTGCCGTTTACGCCGGATGTGTCCACGCCCGAAAAGCTCATCACGGTAATCGATGAAATTACCGCCTGCGATAAGCTGGCCGTTATCGATACACCGTTTAAGGCATTTGGAGCAAAAGCACGCCAAATTTCCGATGATCCGCTTTGAACGTTGGCGCGCGCGACCAAGGCCCAGGTAAGACCGGCGCCGGAAACGCTCTTCACCGACGTGTTGCTGCCTTGCAAATAATCCGCGGTAATAAATGCCAACAGCAATTCCTGTCCGGAATTCGTGGTAAGCGGTGGCGCCAGAACCGTGGTGCTCGCCGACGATTGATCGGCTGATACTTTGGCGTCTATCGCGACAGAACCATAAATAGCTTGACTCAAACACAAGAAACTCAGAACGGCAAGACGGATCCGCATAAGTTAGAAGGTGTGGCACCCTTTTTGAGCATTCCTATGGCCAATCACTTGCTACTTCGCTTCTATCTCGCCAACTCACCGGGCAAGATGCGTTTAGGCGCGCCCAAAGGCTAAGTTATGGGATCATTTGCAAGAACATGGAACTTTTTAGCGCTGCTCTTAGGCGCTGCTATTTCTCCCGCGCAGACACTGCACTCGCCTATAAGTAAATTTGCGGTGGAGGATCTGAGTGGACATCGAGTGAACTACTCTTCGTTCCGCGGCAACGTCACAGTCATCATTTTTGTTTCAGCACGCTGCCCCATTTCGAATGCCTTTAACTTTCGAATCAATGAGCTTTACAAGAAATTTCACGAGAATACGAGATTTTTAGTTGTCGATCCGAATGCGAACGAAAGCATTGAGGAGATTCGGACGCATGCAAAAAACATGGAGTACGACTTTTCTGTTTATCGCGATCCGGATAACGTGTTATCCGATCTATTAGGCGCCAGAGCGACGCCTGACAGTTTCGTTATCGATAAGAACGGGGAGATCAGTTATCACGGGTACATAGAAGATACACCGAATCCGGAGCGCAGTAAGAACCAGGCGTTGCGCCTGGCGATTGAAGCCGCTCTGCAGGACCGGCCGGCTCCGATGGCAGAAACACATGCCCGCGGCTGTGCCATTCATCGCGCGCATCCGATATCCTGATGAGGAATCTCACACGGCAGCAGGCACGATCTCGCCGATTGCCAGCCGGCGCAACGGGGCCTCAAGCACGGCCCGATCTCCCACCACCATCCAGATCATATGCTCCGGACGGAGCAGCATCCGCGCAGCACGCTCGATGTCGGCGATGGTCAGTGCGGCGACCCTTTTCACATATGTTTCGTAAAAGTCCAACGGTAAACCAAGCTGTAGTAAGTCGCCGAGTAAGTTGCCGATCGAATTCATCGTTTCATGCGCGCCGGGCAGTTCAAAAATTTGTTGCTGCTTCACCTTTTCGAGCTCTTCTGAAGTTATCGGCCTGCTGCCCGTAATTCCGCTGAGTTCATTCCGGATTTCGTCGATAGAATCGGCGGTCTTGTCGGCCTGCACGGAGGCGTATGCCAGAAAAGGACGCTGACCCCGCGCTGCATAGAGGACCGAACCCGCCCCGTATGACCAGTGTTTGTCCTCGCGAAGGTTCATATTGAGCCGGGCTCCGAAGGTTCCGCCAAAGATGTTGTTCATTGTTTCGATTGCGATCTCCGTCTCGGGATCGGCAGGAGCCGCGATCGTGCCCGCGATCACAACCGATTGCTGCGCGCCCGGCTTGTCCACCAGATAAATAAGCGGCTCTGTGGGAGGCGCTACGTTTTCCAGCTTCTTCTCCGGAACCTCGCCGGGTTGCCACGAACTGAACAATCTTTCAAGCCTCGGCTTGATTTCTTCGAGCGTCGTATCGCCAACGACAATCAGTGTGCCGTTATCCGGTTTAAACCACGTCTGGTGAAAGCGCTGCGCATCCCTGCGGGTCAGCTTCTGCACGCTCTGCTCGGTTCCGGAGCCTGTAAGCGGAACTCCATACGGATGATGTTTCCCGAACAGTACCGGCGCCAGCGCCCGCAAGGCCATTTGCAGGGGAGTTACTTTCTCATTTGCGATTGCCGCAAGTTGAATTTGCTGCTGGCGCAGGAAATCGGCTTCCGGAAAGACCGGATTCCGTATCACGTCAACATACAGCTCGAGCGATTCATCGAGTCTTGCTTTCAGCGCCGAAAGAAAGATCGTCGATGTATCCAGATTGCAGCCGCTGGTAAGCTGGGCGCCGAGCATCTGCAACTCATCGCTGATCTCGAGCGCCGTTCGCTTTTCCGTGCCGCCCGTGAGCAACGCCGCGGACAACCGCGCGATACCGGGCGTAGCCAGGGAATCCGCGGCAAAGCCGGCATTCAGGTCCAGCCAGAAATTTACGACCGGCACCTCATGGCGCTCGGCCAGCAATAAACGCAACCCGTTGCTGAGCCGGTCTTCGCGCAGTGCAGGCAGCTTCAGATCGTGCGGTGTCCCGGGTGCGGGCATGATCCTGGTATCGGGGGTATCGGCAGCCGCCATAGCCGCCTGAAAAGGCTGCACTTCAAGTACATATACGCCTTCGGAAAGCCATGTACGCGCCGTCGCGAGCACGCGCTCCGCTGTCGCTTCCGTCAGCTCTTCAAAGCGCTTCTTATACGCTTGCGGATCGCCCAGGTATGTTTGATTGGTCGCAAGAATATCTGACTTACCGCCGAAGCCGCCGATCCGCTCGATGCCTCGCACGAACGCGCCGTAGGCCTGTGTTTTGATGCGATCGAGCTCGGCTGCCGACGGTCCATCTTCGAGCAGCCGCAGCATCTCCTCGTCCAAGGCCTTTTCTATGCGCCGCAAATCGACGTCCTGCTTCGCAGTCGCCACGATGACAAACTGGCTACCGATCTCGCGCTCATCCAGGTAAGCCGCCACCTGTGTCGCGATCTGGTCGTCGTAGACCAACCGTTTATAGAGCCGCGAGCTTCTCCCGGAAGAAAGAACATTAGCGGCAAGGCGGAGATGCACCGCGGCGGAATCGCCGTATCCCGGCACATTCCAGACTTTGTATATGCGAGCCTGCGGCACGCGGTCGTCGACCGTTTCACGCCGCTCACCCGTTAGTTTTTCGATCCATGCGCGCTGGTGAGCCACCGGCGGACCGGCCGGGATTCCACTGAAGTAACGACGCACCTTTTCCTCGGCTTGCGCCATCGTCACATCGCCAGCCAGAACCAGAACGGCATTGGACGGCGTGTAGTACGTCTTAAACCACTCGCGTACATCATCGAGCGATGCTGAATCCAGGTCCTCCATCGAGCCGATCACGGTGTGATCGTAAGGATGGCCAAGAGGATAGGTGCCTTTGACTACCAACTCCTCCACGACGGCGTAAGGCTGATTGTCACCCTGGCGTTTTTCGTTCTGCACGACGCCGCGCTGCAAATCCAAGATCTCCTGGCTGATCGTGTTGTAGAAAAATCCCATTCGGTCCGACTCGGCAAACAGCGCAAAATCGAGCGCCGAAGTCGGAACGTTCTCGAAATAATTGGTGCGATCTTCGTTCGTCGTACCGTTCAGGTCGGTGGCGCCGATACGCTCCATCGCTTCGATGTAACTGCCGGGGAGATGTTCGCTACCACCGAACATCAGATGCTCGAAAAGGTGGGCAAAGCCGGTTCGACCACGTTTTTCGTTTTTCGAACCGACGTGATACCAGAGGTTCAGCGCCACTACAGGCGTTTTATGATCTTCATGCACGAGCACTGTCAGGCCGTTCTCCAAGACAAATTGCTCGTAGGGGATTGTCAGACCGGGAAATTGCATGAGGCGTGAAATCGCCACAATAGCAGATGAAAACCGGCCGGGGTGCTAGTTCCGGTGAACCAGTTCGCCCGCACGTGTCTTCTTCGACTGTTGTCTGGAAGGATCAAGAACGTTTTCCAGCAACGCAAAGAATGCCGCCTCATCGTCCAGTTCAAACTCGATTTTCAGCCAGGCAAGCCGAAGCGGTGCAATGCTTTGCTCGAGGTGCTTGGGGCAGTTGATACGGTCCTTTTCCGTAGTGACTAGGATTTCTGCTCCATGCATGCGGGCTTGGTGCGCAACGCGCTGCAACTCGGTGGGATTATAAGCGTGATGATCAGCAAAGGTCCAGCGAAAGACAAGTTCGACTCCCAATGACTCCAGTGTGCGCCAGAAACTCTCGGGATTCCCGAGGCCGCAAAACGCCGCCGCGCGCCGCCCGGCAAGGCTGGGAAGTACCGCGCCGGTTCTGTAATCGTGCCAGGAGCGCGCCAGGAGCCGAGTGCGGAAGCTGGGTGCGGATGAATTGAAATCGCGCAGACGGCGCCGGATCGCTTCATAGCGAAAGTCGTTTTCAGCACGGCTGATAACGAAAACATCGGCGCGAGCCAGGGCGTCCAGCGGCTCACGCAGCCGGCCGAGCGGAACGACTTCCTCGCCGCCGAACGGATCCAGCCCGTCGATCATCACAACGTCGAAATCGCGCATCAAGCGGGCATGCTGGAAGCCGTCATCCAAGACCAGCACGTCGGTCGACGGAAATTGCCGCAGAACCGTCTGCGCAGTTCCGTAACGGTTCGCGCCGATGCCGACCGGCGCATCGCCCGCGCGCAGAAAGATCTGCGCTTCATCTCCGGTAACGGCTGTCGGAATTTTTGTGCCGGCAGCAAGAACCAAAGCCTCTGCGGGTGAACGCCGCCGGTAACCGCGGGTCAGAATGGCGGGCGAGTACCCACGTGCCCTCAAGCGGTTTACCAGGTACACGGCGAAAGGAGTTTTACCCGATCCGCCGATGCTAATACCGCCTACGCTTATGACGGGTGCCGCTAACGGCGGCGCCAGCAATGTGAAATGCTGCGAGTGTTTGCGCTTCAGCGTCCCGCCTTCGCGCCACAAACCGGCAAGCGGCGCAAGCAGCAGGCGCGCCAGCCACTGCCGTGTGTTGCGAATAGAAGCGCCGTAATACAGAAGCCACAAGCGCCCGGCCAGCTCGGCCGCACCGCCGCGCTTATTTTCGACCAGGCTCAGCGCCCGCTCACCCAAATTACGCCCTTTTTGCGGATCGGATAGCAGCTCGCGAATCGCCGCAGTCAGCTCCCCGGCACTTCCGATTTGGACTATCGCTTCTGCCGCCACGAACTCCCGCGCGATGGGTTCGAAGTTTTCCATGTGCGGCCCCACCACAACGGGCGCAGCCGCCGCAGCAGGCTCCAGAATATTGTGTCCACCGCGCGGTGCAATCGAACCGCCGACAAATGCAACGTTCGCCAGCCTGTACAAACCAGCCAGCTCGCCCATCACGTCGAGGAGCAGCACACCGGGCAAGCGCAAAAATTGCGCGGAAGGATTCGCCTTCATCTCGGTGCGCCGCAAAAAATTCAGCTTTCTCGAGCGGAGCTTTTGCGCAACATCGTCAAATCGATCCGGCTGTCGTGGCGCCAATATTAGGAGCAGATCCGGCAACTCGCGTGCGACGGTCTGAAATGAGTCGAGCACCAGCTCGTCCTCATCAATTGCATGTTTCTTCAAACTACCGCGCTCGTTTGGTCCGACCGTACTCGCCGCGATCCAAATGTGACGCGCTCCGAACGTGTCTATGCCGACCGGTAGCGCCGCGAATGAAGCTTCATACTTTAAATTCGGAGCGACAGCGAGGCAGTTTCGATCCGCTCCTAATTCCGCATATCTCTGGTAATCCTGTTCGCTCTGGACCAGAATGAGGCTGGGAATTTGCAGAACCGGCTGCAGCCAATGCGCCCATTTTCTGTAGCGCGGCCAGGCACGATCCGATATTCTTCCATTTGCGATCGCAAGCCGCGCCCCGAAACGTCTCGTTTCCGCATACAGGTTCGGCCAGATCTCCGTTTCTATAATGACGACGAGAGCGGGCCGGATGATACGAAGTACGCGCCGCACACAGAACGCATAGTCGATGGGACTGTAGAACAGACCGTCGACGAGTTCGCCCGCCAGTCGCATCGCCGTCCTGCGCCCCGCCACGGTGGTGGTCGAGAGATAGACAGGTACTCGCGGCTGGTCTGTTTTCAGTTTGCGAATCAGCGGAATTACCGAAGTAACTTCCCCTACCGATACTGCATGCAACCAGATCGAGCCCGATTTCGTCCGGTGGAATGATCTGGGCAGAAACCCACAGCGTTCATGAAAATGCGCCCAATAGGACCGGCTCTGCACGAGCCGCGCGAGAAAATACAAGCTGATGAACGGCAGCAGAAGAAGCTGCGAGAAACGATAGAGGAGGAGCGTGCGCTTTAACTTGAAATCCCGCGTCGTGATTCTGAGTATAACCTCGGCTGCACTGCTTGCGGTGGCGGTCCAGGCCGGCGCTCGGGCGAGCGATGACAAGCCTTTTCAGACCGCAGCCGCAAGCGCCTATGCCCATCAGCAATCCGAAGAGGTGACGGTCGGCGCCAAGGTATACACAAGCGAAGACCTGGTGACAAGCGCTTTCGGCAAGAAAATCGATTTCGCCCATTACCGGGTTGTACCTGTGCTGGTGGTTGTCGAGAACAAGCGAAAACAAGCGCTCGATCTTCGGGCGCTCGAAGCCAGCCTGGTTGCAAGCGACGGCCGCCACGCAAAAGCCGTTCCACCGGAAGAGCTTCCCTCGCTGGCAGCGGAAGGCAAAGCTCCTTCTCAGACCGGAGTAAAACTCCCGGTACGGCTGCCCAAAAAGAATCCGCTGAACAACCCGCAGATTGTCACGCGCGCATTTTCGGCGAAGATGCTCGCGCCCGGCGATTCAGCAAGCGGCTTTTTGTATTTTGAAGCGCAGCCGGAAGCGGGCGACAAGCTTTATTTGAATGGTTTGCGCGACGCGCGCTCCGGCCAGGAGCTGCTGTATTTCGAGTTTCCGCTTGACGCTTCGAACAGCGCTCAATGAGGGGGCAATCGCATCGCTCAAACCCGCACGGGGTTCGGGCTTGCGACCAGCCTGCTAACTCCAGTAATTACGATCCAGATTCCGAAACTGAACCGCTTCCGCCAGGTGCTTTGCAGCGACTTGTTCGGAGCGATCGAGATCGGCTACCGTTCGGGCCACGCGCAACAAACGGTCCAGCCCGCGCGCAGAAAGGTTCATTCTTCGAACAGCCATCTCCAGCGTCCGCTCGCCGTTATCATCGAGCGCGCAAAGCGTGCGTAATTGCGCCGGCGGAATCTGCGCGTTGTAAAAACCTCGCGCGCGCTGAATGCTTCGCGCCGCCTCTACGCGTTCGCGAATCTCGCCGGACGATACGCCTTGATGCCGTCCGCGAAGCTCTTTATACGGCACCGCCGGCACTTCGATGTGAAGATCGATGCGGTCGAGCAACGGTCCGCTCACCTTTGCCAAATAGCGCTGAATGATTCCGGGCGTGCAGCGGCACTCTCTTGTGCTGTCACCATAAAAACCACAGGGAAGGGGCATTCATGGCGTATTCGGGCACGTAGGCACATACTTCGGATTTGCCCTCCATATCACCTGAAAAGGTTACCGAAGCTTGACTCTGGAGTCCACTCCAGAGTGTATTTTGGGAACGTATGGCCAGGGGCGGCATTCAAATCGGTAAGGTTTCCGAACAGACTGGGTTGAGCGTGGACGCCATCCGGTTCTATGAAAAGCAGCGCCTTCTGGAACGGCCACCGCGTACGGAAGGCGGCTTTCGTCTGTTCGATGCGCAAGACATTCAACGAATTCAATTTATTCGCCGCGCGCAGCGGTTGGGATTTTCTCTTCCTGAAATCCGTGAACTATTGGTAATCGAGCGTGACGAAGGCGAGACCTGTTCTCACGTGCGCGAGCTGTTACAGGTCAAAGTTGCCCAAATTCACAGTAAGGTCGCGGAGCTTCGCGTGCTAGAAGAGCAACTCACGAAGAAGCTGCGAAAGTGTGAACGCAAGCTGAAGGCATCCGGCGATTCGCATAACGGCCGGTGCCCGGTACTCGATGAAATAGGCCGGCGAGGTTCTGATGAAAATTGAGGTCCTGTATTTCGATGGCTGTCCTAACTACGTTCCCGTCGTGGACCGGCTCAAAACAGTTCTCCGGCAGATGGGGCTACCGATCGAAGTGTCCGAAATCGAAGTACAAGATGAAACTGCGGCAAACAGGCTGCAGTTTTTTGGATCACCGACGATTCGCGTCAATGGAGTCGATATTGAGACCGATTCTCGAAATTTCCAAGAGATGGGTTTCGCCTGCCGCCGATATCCGGGCGGACTGCCCTCAGAAGAGATGATTCGAGCGGCCCTGAGAGAAGCGGGAGCTATCAAGGATGCGTGAACAAACCACCAGCAACACGATTGCGGATACTGCCGCCCGATATAGTGGCACTCGCACGGTGCTCGCGAGCCTTGGCGCGATTGGCAGTGTCCTCGCCGCCTCCAGTTGTTGCCTTCCGATCTTGCCCTTTTTTATCGCGGCGGGATTTGCAGGCAGTTCAGCGTTTCTCGCCGCTGCGAGGCCCTATTTGCTCGGAGCGTCCATCTTACTTATCGGCTACGGGTTCTACCAAGCCTGGCGCGCGAAAAAATGCCGGCGGCGGCCTAACGTGATCGCCTCCGCACTCTTGTGGGTAGCCGCGGTTTTCGTGGTTATCTCGATCTTCTTTCCTCAAGCAATGGCAAACGCCTCGGCCAGTTTGCTGGCCCATTAGTTCTATGAGCAGGAAACAGGCATTGATCGCAGCGCTTGCGATCGCGTTAGCAGGAGCATT
>DATBGM010000019.1:0-24722 GCA_036557945.1 Bryobacteraceae bacterium
GGGCGATAAATCGACTGCGTGTGTGCTTTGATAATAGTCCAGTTTTTTGCCGAAATCGTCCCACAACCGCGCTGAATCAACGCTCGTGATCCAGGTGACCGTCTTATTGGTGGTCGTTCTCTCGAACGAGAGATTATCGGCCAGGCGAGGGCGCGGAATTTCTTTCTGTGCGGTCATGCCCTCAAGGTAAGCGAGCGTAATCGTGTCCCAAATAACCCACGGTTTCGAAAAATCGTTCTTGCGCAGCGGCTTTACGTTACGGAAATACCAGTCCTGATACTCATCCCAAAGCCAGCGACCGATTGCGCCGCGCGCGCCCACCAGGTTCTTTGCGTGCTCGAAGCTCATGGCCAGGTCCCGCTGGCACACATCGCCCGCGCCAATCACAACGGGCACATCGGAATCCAGAATGACCTGCCAGGCTTTCGGATCATTCTCGATGTTGTACTCGTGGCCGCCTTCCGCCAGGCTGCGGAAGCCCATGGCGACGATGCGAATGCGCTGCGCAATCGATGGATCTTTCAAAATTGCGGAAGCAGCGTCGGTCGCTGCGCCGATGGTCAGCACGGTGAGCCGGTTATCCGGTGAAAACTGTCTGGACGTTTCAATAATGAAATCCACTCCGGCATTGGGACGAGGCGTTTGCCGGTCGACCAGCGGCTGGCTCGAGCCTTCAAACAGCGGCGGATGTATCAGCATCCCCAAACGCCGCTCGACTTCATCGACCAGAACTTGGTAGGTCGCGTGTGCCGAAGGATCGGGCAGGCTTGGTCCGTGCGCCGATACGATGGCGCGCACATCGAAGTCGGGATTCAGCAGCATGTAGGCGATCGCCCATTGATCGTCGATTTCGTTGCCGACGTCGCTTGAAAGAATCACCGGCGTTTTCGTCCACGCGTTCGCCACGATAGCCAGGAACAGCAGAAAGAATTTTGTCTTCATAGCCCGAAGTGTTACTTTATCGCCTAGTGCTCACCGTACATTCGAATGCGCTAGCCATTCTGTTCTGCACGATCACGATGATCGGCTGGGGCTCCTGGGCGAATACGCAGAAGCTCGCCGGACGCACCAAGTGGCCGTTTGAGCTGTATTACTGGGACTACGCCATCGGGCTGCTTCTGTTCAGCATCCTGTTCATGTTTACCGCCGGCAGTGTCGGTTCGACCGGAATGCCCGCCATGGAGAATCTGCGGCTGGCGCAGTCGGGTGCGATTTGGGACGCGGTCGTGAGCGGTATTCTTTTCAACGTCGCCAACATACTCCTGGTCGTCGCGATCGATGCGGCGGGAATGTCCATCGCGTTTCCGGTCGGCATCGGGCTTGCGCTCATCATCGGTACGTTGAAGAGCTATCAGGAGCAGCCGAAGGGCAATGCCGGACTGCTGTTTGCGGGGGTGGCGCTGGTGCTGGCAGCGATGATTTTTTCCGCTTTGGCTTATCGAAAGCTGCCGCGCACGACCGGCGGAAACTGGGCCAAGGGCATCATCTTCGCGATCGTTGCAGGCTGTCTGATGGGCTTTTTCTATCCCTGGCTGATCCGCTCGCTCGCACCGGATTTCAACTCAGGCCTTATTCTCCCCGGCAAGCTGACGCCATACACCGCGCTGTTTTTCTTTTCTCTCGGCGTGCTCGCGAGTAACGTTGTCGTCAACACGATCTTTATGAAGGCCGCGGGCCGCACCTATGGAGAGTACTTTGCAGGTACGCTGCGTCTTCACTCGCTGGGTTTCCTGGGCGGCGCGATCTGGATGCTCGCTTTCGGGCTGAACGTGATTGCGTCGGGCATAGCAGGGCCTGCGATCTCGTATGCGCTGGGACAGGGAGCCACGCTTGTGGCAGCGATCTGGGGCGTGTTGATCTGGAAAGAATTTCGCTCGGCCCCGAAAGGTACGATGCCGCTGGTGGTGTTCATGTTCGCCGGCTATCTCGCGGGCTTGTTATTGATCGGCTTTGCCAGTGTGGGATGAGCCCGCGCTTCTCAGCGAGGCGAAGACTCAATTTGGGGTAAACCGAAGCAGTAAAGCACTTCCTGCGAGCCGACCAGCAGATACTGGCGTCCATCGAGCTCATAGGTAATCGGCGGCCCTTTGGCTGCACCGCCGCCGTAGGCATGCCACAGCGTTTTTCCGGATGCGGCATCGAGACCGAGAATATTGCCGTGATTGTCGGCCGTGAAAACCAAACCGCCTGCGGTGCTCAAAAGGCTGGCCCAGTTCTGGCCGGGGCCGAGATCGTGGGACCAGCGAACTTTGCCGGTCTGATAGTCGATCGCTTTCAGATACGAATGCGACCACACGGATAAATCGCGCCCGGCAAAACCCTCCGGCTTGCCTTCCGAAAGATCGTAGTAGAGCCCGTATGACGTCTGCGTATCAACGTAGAGCAATCCGGTTTGCGGGCTGAAGCTCGGGGCCATCCAATTGGTTGCGCCGATCGCATCCGGTATCACGAGCGTGCCGGACGTGTTCGGATACTTGGCAGGATCGCCGATCGGCTGGCCTCTTTCATCGACGCCTTTGCTCCAGTTGATGTCTTCGAACGGAACGGAAAGCAGGTTCTTGCCGTTCGTTCGATCGAGCACGAAGAAATAGCCGTTGCGTGAGGCTTGCAGCAGAAGCTTGCGCTCTTGGCCTCGAAACGGAGCATCGACAAGGACGGGCGTTTGCACAGCGTCCCAATCGTGGGTGTCATGCGGTGAGACCTGAAAATACCAAACCAACTTGCCGGTATCGGGATTGAGCGCGACGATCGAACACGTATATAAATTCGCGCCTGGACGGCTTGCGCCCGACAATACCGGATTCGGGTTTGCGGTGCCCCAATAGAGCAGATTCAACTCGGGGTCGTAGGTGCCGGTGACCCAGGTCATGCCGCCGCCGTGCTGCATCGCATCGCTGTTGGCCGGCCATGTTTCCGAGCCCGGCTCGCCCGGCTTGGGCAGGGCGCTCCAGTGCCATTCGAGCTTGCCTGTCATCGGGTCGTACGAATTGATAAAGCCGTGCAGATCGGTAAAGTCGCCCGAGACACCGACGATTACGTGGTCCCGGATGATCAAGGGCGCCATCGTCGCCCAGTAGCCGAGCTTTACGTCGGCGAGCACCACATCCCAGAGCACTTCGCCCGTGCGCGAGTCGAAGCAGAGCAGGTGCGCATCGGGCGTTTCGAAGTAAAGGCGATCGTGCCACATGCCGAGGCCGCGCTGCCCGATGTGCAAGCCCTCGTTCTGCCGATAGTGATAATGCCAGTTCTGGCGCCCCGAGCGCGCGTCCACCGACCAGACGTCGTCGGGCTCCGTAAAATAGAGAGCGCCGTCTACAAGCAGCGGCGTCGATTTCAGCCCCTGCCCGGAGAGCACGTTCGTCTGAAACGCCCACTGCATCTGCAACTGGTGGACGTTGTTCTTGTCGATCTGCTTGAGCGTGCTGAAACGTTTGCCGGAGTAATCGCCGTTAAACGTCGGCCAAGTGCCTGCAAAGCACAATAAAGAACTCGACAGCAACAGCAGAGCCCGCATCATTTCAGCGTCACCAGATATGCGAACAGATTGTGCAAATCGGCGTCGGTATACTGCGCGAGCAGTTTGACATGCTCGGCCAGCGGATCTTCGATTTCGATCTGCGCGAGTGACCGGTTGAACGTGTGCAGCCGGTTGTCTTTATCGCGCAGCGTAACCAGGAACTCGTCGGAATAGGCTTCGGTTCCCGTGGTTACCTTGCCCGAGCGCTCGGTCACGGTAACGCTCGGTTTAAGTCCCGTTGGAAAAGCGATGCGCGTTTGTAAGTCGATGGGTTTGTGCTTGATCGCAACATGCGCCAGATCGCCCGTCGCAGAGTGACAGGAGACGCATTTCTGCTGGAAATAGCGTTTACCCGCTTCCGCATTTCCGACTAGCAGCAGGGAGAGCGGATAATCGCCCGGGCCGCGCTGATAGGCCGTCGCGGCGAGTCGCGCTTCGTTGTGGAGGAACGCGGCGATGGAGCGAACTTGCGCGTCACTCTGGTTGGGGAAGGCGGGCATGCCCTTTTCGGGGCGCCCATTGCGCACCACCTCGCCGATCAGGTTCCCTTTGACGTCGTGGCTGACGAGCGTGGAGTGGATCAGGTCCGGGCCGCTCGCGCCTCGACCATTCGCGCCGTGGCAGAAGCCGCAGGTCTTTTGAAATTCCGTTTTACCGGCGCCAACCAGATCCTCCTGCGCGTACAGCGGGAGAAGACTCAGCAGCAGGCTAACGGTGAGCTTCCGCATAGCATTCTTCGGCGATACGCCGCAAGACTAACGATTGCTCCCAGCGATCGCTTTCTTCGGAGCCGCCGGGCAGTGTGCGTGCGTAATAAATGCCGGGGGCGAGCAGCTCCGGCGTGAAGATCTCCGCGCCGTGCCGGAAGCATTCGGTCCAGAGCCGGCGGAAGTGGCCGACGTACTCCGGCTCGGGCTGCTGCTGCGGGTCCAGTGCGACCTGGATACAGCCTGGGTTGCCGATGCGGCCGTGCAGGAAGCGAACGCGTTCGAGCACAGGGCGAATGAACTCGAATTTGTCTTCGAACCCCCCGTAGACCATCTCCTGACCGGTGTACCAGTGGGAGAAGTCGCCGTTGAAACGCAGTTCGGGAAATTGCCGAACGAACTCGACAGTGCGCCACATGTCTTGAAAAATCGTGGCTCTATGGGTCTCAACGTAAAGTGGTACTTTATATTTTTCGGAAGCTTTAAGGATGCTTTCGATTAAGCGGCAGGCTTCGGTCTGGCTTTCGAGGCCGGAACCGACGTGGAGCGTGCCGCATCTGCAGGCGTCCATGGACCAGGTTGCCGCCCAGACTTCGGCCTCCTCGGGGCCATCGACGCGCCCGCTGGCGGCATATTCGAGCCCAAGCTGAATAAGAGCCACGTGGAATGACTGTGGGGCAATGGGCCCATATTGAACGCCGTCGTAGCCGGCGCGCTTGATGTCTTCGAGATCGCGTGGCGGCTCGAGATCGTTCAGGGCAAGCAGATTAAAGTAGCAGCGCAATCGTTAACGAGCCACGTTTTCCAGGCTGCGGGCGCTCTTGTCTTCCTTGTCGTCGAGCCAGGCGACGTTCGCCTTGCTGTCGCTGAAGCGGCGCGTTCCGGCTTCGCGAATGGCCGAATCCGGCACTTTGTGGAGCGGCGTGTAGCGCGGATGATGCGCCTCTTTATAGGGATCGTTGCGGGCGGCGTTGTAGCAGCAGATCATCGACCAGCGCGGATTGTCTGATTTGTTCTGATCGGAGCGGTGCAGCAGATTGGCGTCAAAGAAGAGGACGTCGCCGGGGTCCATCTCAACATAGATCAGCTCGAGCCGCTTTTCGATTTCGTGTACGCGTTCGAGATCCGCGCCTGCCTGATCGCCGGTTAGCACGTGATCGATGCGGCCCAGCAGATGCGAGCCTTTCAAAACCTGCATGCAGCCGTTTTGGCGGGTAGCGGGATCCACAGCAATAAAGGCGCTGGTCAGCAGCGGGTACAGCACTCCGTTCTGATACCAATAGCCGTAATCCTGATGCCAGGCCCAGGCGCCGCCGACCTTGGCATCCTTCATGATCATTTTGGAGTGATAGTGGTAGACCTCGCCACCGAGCAGTTTTTCCGCTGAATTCACGATGCTTTCGCAGCGGGCGAACATGCCGTAGAGCGTGTCGCCGGGATGATTCCAGAGCGAGAGCCGGACGGTGCCGCCTTCGCCGTCGCCGCGGCCGAACGAGTGCTGATCGAGCTCGCGGTCTTCTTTTGCCGCGCGCTTGAGCAGATCAATCTCTTCGCTGTCGAAAAATTTTTTTTCGACAATATAACCGTCACGTTGGTAGGCTTCGAGGCGTTCGTCTTGGATGGGACCTGTTGCCATAAATTACTCCTGTTTCAAATTAACCACGAATCCCGAGTTGTGACATGAGCCGGTCGGTCGCGGTATAGGCTTCGCGCACCCAATCGGCGATTTTGTCCGGTTCGGGCGAGTATTCAAGCTCGATGCTGATGGTTCCGGTAAAGCTGTTGTCGGCCAGCGCCTGGAGATAGGGCGGAAAATCCACGACGCCGCGGCCGGGAGGCAGATCACCGTGTTTCTTGCCGTCGCAATCGGAGAGATGCACATGGGCGATGCGGCCGTTGAGCTTTGCCAATTTGGCAGGCGCATCTTTAGCCAGGGCGAGATGGGAGATATCGACGTTGGCACGCGCGGACGGATGATTCACGTCTTCCAAAAACTGCCGCATGCGCTCGATGTTATTGACGAGCGACAGATGAAACGGCTCGAGCTCAATCGCGAGCTCTAAGCCGAGCGACGCTGCGTATTCGGCGAGCTCGCGGGTATGTTCGACGGCCCATTTCCACTGGTCGGCGGGCGCGATCACTTCCTGCTGCCAGAGATATTCGCCGAGGACGAGCAGCAGATTGCGGCCCTCGAGCTCATAACAGAAATCAAGGTAGCTTTTGGCGCGCTTGACATGGAAATCGCGTACCGGTTTATTGAAATCGGCGATGCCAAGCGCGCAGCAGACCGTTGCTACCACGGGCAGCCGGTTCGCCTGCGCGGTTTGGCGGATCAGGCGGCGTTCCCGGGCGTCGATTTCGAGCGGGTCGGCGAAGATGTCGATCGTGTCGAAGCCGATTTCTTTCGTCAGCTCGATTCCTCGCACGGTTCCAATTGGGGTGCCGAGCCAGGCGGAGCTGATAAGGCCGAGTTGCATGTCCGGTTCGCAGCGATAATATCATAAACGTTCATTTGACATCATGAAATATCCATGCAAATTTCATAAGCGGAGCCTTTGTGGATTTTGACTTCGATCTGAAGCAATCTGCGCCCAAGCCGGTACGCAAAGATTACGGCATCGGCGCTGTCGGGGCGGGTTTTATCATGCGGGACGTGCAGATACCGGCATACCTGGATGCCGGATTTCATGTGGCGGGCATCACTTCGCGCACGCCGGAGATTGCGCGGGAAGCGGCGGATTTGCGCGGGCTGGCGCACGTGTATCAGACGCTCGATGAGATGCTGGACGACCCGGCGGTCGAGATACTCGATATTGCCGTTCCGCCAGATCAGCAGCGCGGCATTATCGAGCGCGCGCTCGGACGCAAATCCAATTTAAAAGGGATTCTGGCGCAAAAACCGCTGGCGGTGAATTATCAGGAAGCCGAGTACATAGTGCGGCTGTGCGAAGAGCACAATCTACCGCTGGCGGTGAACCAAAATATGCGCTACGACCAATCGATACGCGCGCTGAAGACGCTGCTGGCGCGGAATGTGCTAGGAGAGCCGGTGCTGGCGACGATCGAAATGCGCGCGGTGCCGCACTGGCAGGTGTGGCTGCGGGATTACGGCCGGCTCACGCTGCTGAACATGAGCATTCATCACATCGACACGTTCGAGTATCTGTTCGGCACGCCGGAATCGATTTTCGTGAGCGTGCGCAAGGATCCGCGGACGCGTTTCGCACACGCGGACGGAATTTGCCTGTACATTCTGGAGTACGCAAATGGTATGCGCGCTTCGGCTTGGGACGACGTGTGGGCGGGGCCGCGGACGGAGCAGTACGATATGCAGCCGTATATCAAGTGGCGTGTGGAGGGAACAAAAGGACTGGCTCAGGGGACGATCGGCTGGCCCGAATATCCGAATCGCGCGCCCAGCACGATCAGTTATATGAGCACGGATTTCGGCGGCTCGTGGATTACGCCGCGCTGGAAAGAAGTATGGTTTCCGGATGCATTCGCCGGGCCGATGGCGAGTCTGATGAATGCGATCACAGAGAAGCAGGCGCCAGAACCGAGCGGGCGCGAGAATCTGGCGACTATGGCGACGATTGAAGCCGGGTACCGTTCGATCGAGGAGCGGCGCAGTATCGCAGTTTCGGAGGTCTACGCGCCCTTGCAGGCGGCACGACAGTAAAGCGATGCGTAGCCGTTCCTCAGCTCCGACCATGAAAGACATTGCGGCACGCGCGCGCGTTTCGATCGGAACCGTCTCGCGCGTGCTGAACCGGCATGCCGATGTCGATCAGGAACTCCGGGAACGTGTGGAACTCGCGGTACGCAAGCTCGGATATCGGTTGAACCAGCGCACACGCGCGGTGGTGCATTCCAAATCGCGCATCATCGGCCTGATCCTGTGCAACGATTTTGGTTTGAACGCGGCGCAATCGCTTCTGCTGCTGGGCGTGGAAGAACACTGCGCGCAAGCGGGTTACTATTTGCTGTTTGCGCGTCACAACTTCGCTCCGGGCGGGAAAACTGTTCCCCTGCCGAATGTCATTGAAACGCCGGGGCTGGCCGATTGCGTGATTCTGGTGGGCGCTCTGGACGAGCGCGTCCTGCAAGTATTCGAGCAACACGATCTGCATTCTGTTTTGCTTGCCAATCATGTGCAGGATGCAGAATCGAACGGGCGTTGCCAGGTACGGTATGACGATGAAGGCGGGTGCTACGAAGCGACGCGGTATCTCGCGCAGCTTGGGCACCGGCATATCTGGTTCGTCGGTGACGAATCGCGCTTATGGCACCGCAGCCGCTACAAGGGCTATGCACGCGCCATGTCGGAGCTGGACCTCGAGCAGCACGTGCACACAATTGCGCTATCCGACGACGAGTTCGAAAATGGCCATTCTGCCGTATCCTACATACTCGAGCAACAATGGCCGCTGACTGCGATTCTGGCAGCTTCCGATGAGTTAGCGTTCGGTGCGCGGGAAGGTTTGCGGCAGCATCGGAAGGAAGTTCCAAAAGATGTGAGCCTGGTCGGATTCGAAAACCAGAGCGGGCGTTCGCGCGGCTCGAACCTGACGAGCGTTTCGGTGGATATGGCGGAGGTAGGACGCCAACTGGCGCGGCTGGCGATTGCGCGTATTGAGGCAAATGAGGCGCAGAGCAGGGAAGTGGTCGTGCCGGCCACGTTTGTCAAACGGAGTACCTGCCGCCCCTTGCGCATGGAAGAGCACATGCTGTTGTGAAGTGTGCGTACCGGTGTGCACTTAATACCGGGCTACAAGGGTTGATAGAGTTTCCTTTCAGAGGAGTCGTATGCGTTCGATGCTTGCTCTTGTTTCGGATTCGACGCACACGTGGTGGATACCCTGGGCTCTCGGGATCGCAGTCGGATGCTTTTTCTTCTTCTACGTTCGGCCGAGACGTCGAGGGAAATGAGCAAACCGGCCGGCAGGCTTCGCCGGCCTGAAACGGCGATATGATGCGGGCAGGAACGATCATGAAGAACCGCTGGTTACTGCTTATTTGCGGCGTTCTGAATCTTGCGATCGCAGTTCTTTACTTCCAGCACGCCGATTATGGTTACACAGCATTGCGGGACATGTTGCTTCTGGGCCGGCTCATGCTGGCCGCGGCAGCCTGTACGATTGCGGCGGGAGCGTGGGCGTATGCGGATGGCCGGCGCTGGCTTCTCGTGCTGAACGGGCTTGGGTTGAGCGCACTCGGGCTGCTGTTCAACGGTGTGTTCGGATTCAAAATTCGACTGCTCACAATCGCGCTCGTACTGATCGTCATGGCGCTGAGCCTGGCTGTGTTGACGCTGGAAAACGCACGGCTTCATACCCTTTTCCGGATTGCTGGAATGGTCCTGATAGCTTTTGCTGGTATTTTCGCCGCGCTGGGCTTTCACCTGGTCTTGTTGGGTCCGGAGTCGCGGGCGGACGCGGTTTGGATCGGCTCCTATTTTGCTTTCAGCGCCATGGTCCTGTTCGGACTCGCACTTTGGCGCGACGGTCGAACGGGCGCGAATCAAGTGTTGCCGGGACCGAATCCGACGCACGCGCATCAAGCTCGCTCATAATTGAGCCGGGCTTTAACAAGGACGAAATCGTTGGCAAAGTAAGGAAACGAGCCGCGGCCGCCCTTGTTCAAGATGGCCAGTTCAAACGTTTGAGATTGTGATGGGGCCGAACCTACTGGTTGGTATCGGTCCCTTGGGTTGTCTTGTCCTGATCCTTCTTGCCGCCGCCGAACAGGCGCCGCCAGAAGCTTTTCTTTTTTTCCTTCACTTCCGGTTGCGCGGGAGCAGTGGTCGAGCCGGGCGGCGGCTGATTGGGAATAATGGGCGGCGGATTGTTGCCAGTCGACGGCTGGGTGACGGGCGGCAACACCAGCTCGCGATGGAGACCGATGCCGAGCAGCTTTTGAAAGAAATTGCGCGATGGCCCTTCCGGATGGTCGCAGGTGGCTGCCGGAACCGTGCCGTCAATGAAAAATACCTGGTAGTCGTCGGGGCAGCTTTGATTGGCAGGCATATTTGTCAGTTTGTCTATCTGAACCGGGATAACACCCGCGGGCGGCGTGAACGGCTGCATGTCGTGATAGCGGGGAAGCTTACTGGCGCGTAGCATGAACTCGGTCCAGATGGGCGCAGCGGCCTTTGCGCCCTCCAACTTGATATCCGTGTAGTCGTCGTTGCCTACCCAAATGAGGCACAGAAGATTGGAAGTATAGCCGGCAAACCAGGCATCGTGCGAGGTGCCCGTTTTACCAGCGGCGGGCGCTTCAAAACGGGTGCGTACCGCGCTCGCGGTACCCTCATTCAGCACATCGCCGAGCATGTCGGTGATCACGAAAGCGACGCGCGGATCGAGCACGGTGGTCTTCTCCTCATGCGAGTAGTCGACAGGCTCGCCGGCCGCGCTGCGAATGCCGCGAATGAATACAGCGGGTTGTCGTATGCCATTGTTGGCAAATACGGTGTATGCTTCGGCCATCGCGAGCGCCGTTGCATCGTAAGCCCCGATGGACATGGAAGGCGTGGGTTTCAATCCCGTGATTCCCGCAGCCTGCGCAAGCTCAACAACTTTGTCGTAGCCCACCATTTCGGCGAGGCGCACGGTGGCGGTGTTGATCGAATGAGCTAGCGCATAGCGCAGGGTAACCTGACCGGTGCTCTCGGCCGGATCGAAATTATGCGGCGTATAGGGTTTGCCGCCGGGATTATCGAACGTTCCTTCGCTCGCATCGATGAGCGTCGTTTCCGTGAACGCTTTGGCCGGGTCGCCGGCGAGAGCGGTGTTTAGCGCTGCGGCGTAGACAAACGGTTTGAAGATCGAGCCGGTCGGCCGTTTTGCTGAGGCGTGATTCAACTGGCTTGCGGCGTAGTCGCGGCCGCCGGCAAGCGCCAGCACTTCGCCGGTGTGCGGATCGAGCGCGATGAGCGCGACCTGCGGCATCGGACCGGGCAATACTTCCGTTTTTACGACGGCTTTTTTCCCCTTGCCTTGGCGAATTTTGCGAGTGCGCCGGCGAGTAATGATCGCGTCGACCTGCTTCATTCCCACTTCGATAGCCTCTGTCGCGGCGCGCTGTAAGTGACGGTCGAGCGAAGTGTATACGCGCATGCCGCCGTTGTCGAGCTCGACTTCGTCGAATTCGGAAAGGAGACGGTCGCGCACCAGATCAACATAGTAAGGCGCATCTTCGGCCTGCACACTGGGCGGGGCGAGCTTCAACGGCGTCTGTTCGGCGTTTGCGAGCGTCGCCTTGTCGATCACGTGGTTGTCATACATGGCGTGCAGCACAACGTTCCGGCGCTTTACGGCGCGCCCGGGATGGCGAAGCGGAGAAAAGTAAGTCGGTCCATTGACAACTCCGGCGAGCAACGCGGCTTCGGGCAAGTTCAGATTCTTGATGTCCTTACCGAAGTAGGCCTGCGCCGCCTCTCCAAATCCGCGAATGTTGAAGGAACCGTGCTGGCCGAGATCGACCTGGTTCACGTAGATTTCGAGAATCTGCTCTTTCGTGAAACGGTGTTCGAGCACGAGGGCAATCATCATTTCGGCCAGTTTGCGGCGCACGCTGCGCTCGTTCGAGAGAAAGAAGCCGCGCGCCATCTGCATGGTCAGTGTTGAGCCACCCTGAACACGGCGATGGTGAAAAACCGGAGCGAGCAGGCCTTCGACAAGGCGGACGTAGTTGATGCCGCCGTGCTCGAAGAAACGCCGGTCCTCGACGGAAACGATTGCATTGATGACGAGCGGTGGAATTTCGGAGTACTTCAACAGACGGCGCTTTGAGCGCTGTTTCTGGTCGAACAATCCGGTAACCAGCTCGGGCTCGAGTTCATAAGAGGAAAGCGATTCGCCGTTCGCGCCGGTTATAGAATCGACCTCGCCGCCCTGGAAGCGGACGGTGACGTTTCTTCCGGGGTAATAGCTGGCCGGGCCGGGGCGAATCTGCACGGTTGCTCCGCGCTGGCTATATGTACCGACACCCGAAACATTGGCGCCTGCGCCCTGCACATAGCCTGCGGCGCGAAGCTCGGCTGTGATACCGGCGGCAGTCCGTTTATCGCCTTTTTCGATGACGTCTCCGGCTGCGAAAATCTGTGCAGGATCGTTGAAGATGGGACGCCGGATACGCTCGTCTACAATGTGGGCGTACTTAACATAGAAATAGGTGAAAGTGCCGCCGACGAGGAGCACGCAAGCGAGGCAAATCGCCAGCGCGATACGTACCGCGGGAAGCTGCAACCAGGAACGAAGAAGGCGCCACTTCGGCTCGAACGCGGTCTTGACGATTACAGGCACGAACAACTAAAGGATAACGAGTCAGGCTATGCCGGAACGGCGCATCATCGGTTTTCATCAGGACGAAGAGAATCATTGGGTGGCGGACCTCGAATGCGGTCACACGCGACACGTGCGCCACGACCCGCCCTGGGAAGAACGGCCGTGGGTTACAAGCGAAGAAGGGCGAGCCCGCTTCCTGGGGCACAAACTAGGCTGTGCGAAATGTGCGGAGGAGGAGCGGGCCCGCGCTGCTATTGATTGATGACGGTGCCGTCGGCGCGCCGCACGACTCCCCAGCCGCCGTTTAACTTACCGCGCTCATGGCCGCCGATGGGATATTTTGCAGCGGCTTTTTCGTTGATCTCGACTCCCCAACCCGGTTTTTCATTGGCGTAGACATAGCCGTCCTTTACTTCGGGGTAACCCGTGAAAATTTCCTGGATGGCATCGTTCGGGAAAGTCCACTCCTGGATGCCGAAGTTGTAGCAGACGAGATCGAGCGTGACATTGGCGCAATGACCGATCGGGGAAACGTCGCCAGGCCCATGCCAGGCGGTGCGCACTTGAAAGGCTTCGGCGAGAGCGGCCATTTTGCGGGCGGGAGTGAGTCCGCCGGCTTGCGATACGTGCACGCGAAGGTAATCGATCAGGCTTTCGCGAATGACGTTGTTCCACTCGTGCGGACTGTTGAAGAGTTCTCCCATGGCGAGCGGCGTCGTGCAATTCGCGCGAATCTGGCGGAAGTAGTCGATGTTCTCGGGCGAAAGCAGGTCTTCCAGAAAGAAGAGGCGGAACTGTTCCATATCTTTGGCGAGCTGTACGGCGAGGCGCGGCGGAACACGCTCGTGAACGTCATGCAGCAGTTCGATGTCGGGGCCGAGTTCTTTGCGCGCGGCTTCAAACAGTGCGAGTGTGCGGCGCACATAAGGTTCCGGCTCAAAGACCGGATCCTGCGGCTCGGCTTCAACCGACGTTCGAGCCCGCCCCGATCCGGCGCCGTAGGCGGCCATGCCGGGTACGCCGACCTGTAGCCGCACGGCCTTTATGCCGCGCGCCATGATCTTGCGCGCTGAATCGAGTGTCTGAGGAATCTCTGCGCCCGAGGCATGCGAATAGATCAGCGCACCACGGCGGCATTTTCCGCCGAGTAACTCATAGACCGGCATGCCTGCCTGGCGCCCCTTGATATCCCACAGCGCCTGATCGACTCCGCTGATCGCGTTATTGAGCACGGGACCGTTTCGCCAGTAGGAAGAGTTATACATGGCGTGCCATAGATCCTCGATGGCATCGGTCGGGCGTCCGAGCAGCAGCGGCTTGAGATAACGGTTTACCGCCTCGATTACCAGATCGGCGCGCTGGGTAAATGTCGCGCAGCCGTAGCCGTACAGGCCATCCTGGTCTGTCGTGATTTTGACGATGACCAGGCGGACGCCGGCCGGCTCTGTGGTGATTACCGAGACGTCCCGGATGTGGGGCGTGCTCATGCCGCGTGCAAAGGAACACAAGGCGAGCGGGGCGGCGGAGGCGAGTAACTGCCGTCTACTCACCGGAGTTTTACTTATCGGCGGAATCGTACGAATCATGAGAAAAAAGATATCAGGGTTTCAAAACGAATCACATTTAGTTTCATTACGAAACAAGAAAAAAAGTTCGGACACTCACACGAGAAAGTTCGGGAATAAATGCGCACTTCCGATTGTGTGAAGCGCAACGCATCCTGCAAGCGCGGCACATTCACCAAATATTCAGTCTTCGTCCGACCAGGGAATTGTCCTGGCGGCGCGGGTTTGTCTAGGAGTTCGCTATTCGTACCTCGATTATCTTTTCACATTTTTTGTTTCTGAGCTTTACGTCGTTGGGTTTCGCTCAAACCGCGGCGATTGCCGGTTGTAATATTTTCCCGGCGAATAACGTCTGGAACACGCCCGTCGATAAATTGCCGGTCGACAAAAATTCGGCGTCTTATGTCGCATCCATGAACGCGACCAAGAGCACGCTGTACCCGATCGTGAACAGCGCCGGCTGGGGCATGCCGTTCAACACGGTTACCGGCTCGCAGCCGAAAAGTTCGGTTTATTTTTACTACGGCGACAGCGATCCGGGGCCGTATCCGCTTGGCGATAACATCAAGATCCAATCCGGATCGGATCATCACGCGATCATCGTCGATACGACGAACTGCGTGCTATACGAATTGTTCAACGTGAGCCATCCGAGCGGCTGGATGGCGGGTTCGGGCGCGGTCTTTCCGCTGAACTCGAACACGCTCCGGCCCGCCGGCTGGACTTCGGCCGACGCCGCCGGCCTGCCGATATTTCCCGGCGTTCTGCGCGTGGAGGAGGTTCTTGCCGGACACATCAATCACGCGCTGCGTATCACCGCGGATCACACGCGCAACCAGTACATCTGGCCCGCGCGGCATGCCGCTTCCCGGCTGACGGGTGCGCAATATCCGCCCATGGGACAGCGGTTCCGTCTGAAAGCCGGGTTCGATATCACCGGTTACGCACCGCAGGCGCAGGTGATTCTGCAGGCGCTGAAGACGTACGGAGCATTCCTGGCCGATAACGGTCCGTCCTGGGACATGGTGGGCATCGGCGATCCACGTTGGGATGATGCCGCGCTGAACTCGATCAAGCGTATCAACGGCAGCAATTTCGAAGCGGTCGATGAATCGAGCCTGGTGGGCGATCCGAACTCGGCGCAAGTTCGTAGCGGAGCAAATCCTTTGCCTACCGGATGGGTAAACGTGGTTGCCAAAAGCAGCGGCAAGTGCCTTGATGTCAAAGGCGGTGTTGCTGCGACCGCGCCCACCACGCAGAACGAGCAGTGGACCTGCCTGGGTTCGGCGCAGACAAATCAGCACTTCCAGTTCGTACCGGTGAACGGAGGCTACAAGATCATCGCGCGGAACAGCAGTCTTGCGCTGCAACCTACCGGCGGCACATCCGCAACGCCGGGAGCGATCCTGGAGCAGTGGGGATACGAGGGGCAGTCGTACCAGATCTGGCGTGTTGCTCCGAATAGCGATGGCACGTATGCAATCAGCCCGATGAGCAACACGACATACTGCGTCGATGTGCGCGGGAATTCGCTGGGGAATGGCGCATTCGTTCATGTGTGGGGCTGTCATGGTCTCAACAACCAGCGATGGAGCCTGATCCCGGTTAAGTAGCTGTTAACTCAGCGCCAGCGGCGAGCCGGGTGAGCGGGATTTTCGCTCATCCGGCTTTTTCCATTCGGATTAAAACCGATTCCAGAAATTCGGCCAGATCGATATCTTTTCTTGTGACGCGATGACCGGCATCGAAGGTGTCGAGATGGATATCGACAGAATTATATTTGTTGCACCACACCGGATGGTGATTGCGCTGGTTGATTCCATCAACGCAGGCTTGCATGAAGCGCATGGCACGCGGAAAATCCGCAAACTTGATTTTCTTTTCGATGCCGCTCTGGTCCCCGGACCAGCCCGGCAAGCGCTTCAGCGCAGCGTCGATTTCAGCCGAGTCGAGCGGCTGCAGATCTTCTGCCTTCATGTAGTCATTGTCTGCCCTGGCAATCGGGCCGCTACACTCGATTTAGAGCCGGACGGGTGAAACGGGTTTTCGTACAGAGCTTTGGCTGCCGCGCTTCGCAGGCGGATGGAGCGACAATCGAAACTTCGCTCGAAGAGAGCGGGTTTGTCGCCGTGCGCGATGCGGCCCATGCAGACCTCGTCGTTTTGAATACATGCACGGTGACCCACAGCGCGGACGTGGATACGAGACGGATCATTCGCGCCATGCATCGCGATCATCCGCAGGCGAAGATTCTGGTTACGGGCTGCTATGCGCAGCGCGCGCCGGAAGAGATCGCTGCTCTCGAGGGCGTGCACTGGGTGGTCGGCAATACGCACAAGGGGCAGATTGCGGAGCTAATCTCCGAAGGCGTGGAGGCGTATCACGGCCGGATTTTCGCGGGCGATATTTCACAGGACCGTGTATTTCGCGCGAGCGTGATCGACGGCATCCGCGAGGACCGTACGCGGCCGAATCTCAAGGTACAGGATGGCTGCAGTAATCGCTGTTCGTTCTGCATCATTCCGAGCGTGCGCGGACGGAGCCGCAGCGCAGCTCTGGACACGATAATCGAGCAGGTGCGCCGCCTGGCGGATCGCTATTGCGAGATCGTGTTGACGGGAATTAATCTTGGGCGGTGGGGCCGCGATCTCGGCGGCAATTTGCGGTTCGCGGACCTATTACGCGCACTTTTGCGTGAGACCAACGTGCGCAGGCTGCGCATCAGTTCGGTTGAGCCGATGGACTGGTCTTGCGACTTGCTCGAATTGATTGCGTCGGAAGAGCGGATTGCCCGGCACGTACATCTGCCGCTGCAATCGGGGTCGGATGCTGTGCTGAAACGGATGTTCCGTAAGTACCGGACGCGGCACTATGCGAGCCGTGTTACACTCGCGCGCGAATTGATGCCGGATGCCGCTATCGGCGCAGATGTCATGACGGGTTTTCCCGGCGAGACCGAGCGCGAGTTTAACGAAACGGTCGCATTTGTGGAATTGCAGCCGTTTACTTATTTGCACGTTTTCACGTATTCGGAACGGCCGGGCACTCCGGCGGCGGAAGTTACCGGGCAGGTGCCGGTGCCGGTCCGGCACGAACGCACACGCATTTTGCGCGAGTTATCGGCTAAAAAGAATTTGGCGTTTCGCCAGGGAATGATCGGCAAACGGATTTCAGCTGTTACGCTCGAGCAGCGTGGCATGGCACTCTCAAGCAATTTCCTGAAAATCGAATTAGCGCAGCAGAAATTACCGAACGAACTGGTGGAGATTGAAATCGGCGCGGTTACCGAGACGGGTCTGCGCGAGTCGGCGCTTTTGCCTGTTCTGGGGTAATTACCTCTTATAGCCGAACTTCTGCAGCAATTCGACGCGAGCGCTGGCGTGCGCTTCCGTTTCGACACCGCGCGGAGAACTGCCGTCGATGATGCCTAACACCCCGCGACCCTGCCCGGTCTCGGCAACGATCACTTCGACCGGATTGGCGGTTGCGCAATAGATATTCACCACTTCCGGAACCGCTTGAATGCGGCCAAGAATATTGATTGGAAAACCGTTGCGCAGGGACACAACAAAGACATGTCCGGCAGCCAGCGCGGTTGCATTTTCAATCGCATTCTTCTTGAGCGCTTCGTCGTTGCCGTCTACGCGCGTCAGGCATTCCCCGGATGCTTCGTTGAAGGCGATTCCGAACTGCAGTTGGGCCGATGTGTTGACGATCGCCTCATAGACGTCTTCCACGGTCTTGATGAAATGGCTTTGCCCGACGATGATGTTTCCGTTTTCGGGGATATTCAGCCGAACGATTTTCAGCTCCATGCGGTCATGGTAAACCCGCCATTTGCAACTGGTTCGTTTGCGACAACGATTCGACCCGATCGCGGAATTTTTCGAGCGTGCCTGTCAGGACTTGTTTCGAGAATCGCTCGACAAACGGCTCCACGAGCCAGCGCACGGAGGCAGGGATGTCACGGCTGAGCGTAAGTGTCTCGACTTCGACCACGACTCCGTCGCCCATTTCGCGATAGCGCACGATGGTGAACATACGTTGGATGTAGCCGTGTGCCTCTGCCGGGGAAAACTCACGCTCCTCTGCTGTACCGGGATGTTCGAGTTCGACTAAACGCGTTGCTTCGGTCACGCTATACCCCTGGCGGGCATCAAGCGAAACGTAGGTAGAACGAAAGTCACCACGAAGGCCCGATTTGATGCCGAAACCTTTTGCCTGAAATTCGAGACGGTAGCGAAACTCATTGCCCGCATGATTTAAGAGGCGCGACTTAGTGACTGCAGGCTGATAGATAGCAGCATAGGAATCGTAGTCTTTAAGTGCGCGGAGGACCGCCGCCGCGCGCACATTCGGAACATAGACGATACCTGTCCAATGATGGATAAGACCGGATGGAACAGGCAGCACACCTTCCCCGGCCGCATGCAGTGCAAGAATTTTCCCGCTGTGCGCCTTCCCGGCTTCCTTTTGATAACGGTCGACCAGCAGAAAGGGACCGGGCTGACAATCCGCACTTGCCTCAAGCTCAGCTTTTGCCTGCTCGACGTGCGATCTCCAGGCAGTCAGAGCGCCTGGCGCGGGTTCAGCTCCGCGGGTAACGTACGAAAACAGAAGAGCGATTCCGATTAAGGCCAGGCGGCCCGCCAGGAAGCGCAACGTGTTTTGAATCCGCAAAATCGCTCACCAATACTCGAGTGATGAATCGAGACGGAGCACGGTTGCGGAGTTTATGAAAAATTGACGTTTCGTTTACGCGCGCGGCAAGATGAGCTCGAAACGGGTGCCTTTGCCAATTTCGCTCCAGACATGAATGCGTCCGCCATGCTCGTCGACGATCTTGGCGACCAATGCCAGACCGAGTCCGACGCCTTTGGGTTTGGTGGTAAAGAACGGATTAAAGATATTTTCCAGATGTTCGCGCGCAATGCCCTGGCCGTGGTCGCTGACGAAAACGGTTACATTTTCGCGGTCGTAGCGGGCAAGCAGTTCGACAGTTTGTCCGGGACGGCTGGCTTGAATTGCATTCTGCAGCAAGTTTGAAAGCGCGACGCGTAACAGCTTGCCGTCGAACGGAAAAACGGGCACGTTTTCGGCGCCGCTTGTCTGGACCGTGACTTCGTGCGCCGCGGCCAGTTCCGCCTGATCGCGGATGGCGTCCTCGAAGACGCTTTGCAGTTCGCAGTCGGACGGCTGTAGCTTTAACGGCCGGGCAAAATCGAGGAAGCTCGAAACGAGGCTATTCATGCGGTCGACCTCGCTGGTGATGTTAGCGGCCATTTCCTGCATCACTTGAGGTTGGCCGCCGGCTGCGCGCTTACGCAGGATCTCGGCGGAGGCCCGGATCGTGCCGAGAGGATTGCGCAACTCATGTGCGAGGCCGGCAGTGAGTTGTCCCAACGCCGCCAGGCGTTCGCTGCGCCGTAGGGAAGCTTGTGTCTCGCGCAATTCGCGGTTCGCTTCCGCCAGGCGCCGGGCGGCCTCTTCGGTGCGGCGCATTTCGTCCCGCTTCGCTTTTGCCTGTTGATAAACGAGGAAGGCGACGATGGCGAAAAAGGAAGCACGCAGAGCCATCAGATCGAGATGGTCGGGCGGCAGTATCGTGCGGGCGTAATCAGAGATGTACACCGGCAGCAGGAAGGAGAAGTAGCCGGCGCAGGCGATCGCGGTCACCAGAATGACGGCGGGTAGCTCAAACAGCGTGGCTGCGGAAACCACCGGAATGAGAAAGATCGGGTAGTAATAGCTCGCGACGCCATGCGTCCAGCCCACCAGCAGATAGCTCAGCAGCATCTTCAACGCAACGGAAGCGATTTGGCCGCGAGCGGAGGAAAACAGTTTCAGGCGCGGTTCGACGATCTGAAACGCGCCGATGACCACAACGAGAATGGTGTAGTTGTAGTTGGTTTCCGGAATGGTGGCGATGAGCGCCGCTACAAAAAGGAGCCAGGCGAAATCCTGCGCCTGCAGACGCCTGAAGACCGCGATTGCGGGGCCGGGAAGCGCTTTGATTTGCTCGGTCATCGCATGGCCTCTATGCCAGAATAAGGTCATTCCGAGCAGTCATGAGTAACGAGCCTCTCAATCCTTCTCTCACGTCCGAAGAAACCGCTTCGCGCGAAGAGACCAACTTCGGCGAGATCCTCTCCAGCTTTGAGCAACAACATCCTGACGGGCAGCCGGGAGAAACCGTTTCCGGCACCATTGTCTCCGTGAGCCCTGCGGGTATTTTCGTCGATATCGGGCGCAAGATCGAAGGCGTTCTGCCGCTCCAGAAATGGACGGAAACGGAAACAGGTAATCCGGAGCCGGGGGCGACGATCGCCGTCTCGATTGGGCCTCGCAATGAAGAAGGTTATTACGAGCTCTCGACGGTGAAGGTAGAGCGTCCCAGGGATTGGAGCGGCCTTGAGCGCGCATTCCAAGAGAAACACGCCATCGCGGGCACGGTTGTCGAGCAGGTGAAAGGCGGATTCCGGGTTGATATCGGCGTGCCGGCGTTCATGCCGGCTTCGCGCAGCGGCATTCGTGAAATGGCGGAGATGCCCGAACTGGTGGGGCAGGAGATTCGATGCCGAATCACCAAGCTCGATGTTGAAAAAGAAGACGTGGTGGTGGACCGCCGGGTGTTGCTCGAAGAAGAGCAGTCCAAGCGCCGCGAGCAGGCGTTTGCGGATTTGAAAGAAGGGTCGGTGGTGCGCGGCCGCGTGCGCAGTCTCATGGATTTCGGCGCCTTTGTCGATCTCGGGGGTGTAGACGGCCTGCTGCACGTGGTCGATATGGCGTTCCGGCGGGTTGCTAAAGCCTCGGACGTCGTGAACGTGGGGGATGAGCTTGAAGTCAAGATCCTCAAAGTCGATCCGGCGAAGAAGAAGATTTCGCTTGGACTGAAGCAGCTTCAGGAAGATCCATGGTCAGTGGCGGCCCGAACATTGCATGTGGGCGATCGCGTGTCGGGCACCGTGTCGCGCCTGGCGGATTTCGGCGCATTTATTGAACTGCTGCCCGGTGTCGATGGACTAATCCACGTCTCCGAGCTTTCCTGGAACAGGCGCGTGCGCAAACCGGGAGACTTACTCAAACTGGGCGAGCGGGTAGATGCAGTCGTCCTGCAGATCAATCCAACAGACCGGAGGATCGGGCTGGGATACAAGCAGGCGCTGGGCGATCCTTGGGAAAAGGTGGAAGAAAAGTTTCCGGCAGGATTTACGGTTGAAGGAACCATCACGAACCTGACGCAGTTCGGCGCATTTGTCGAGCTGGCGGAGGGCATCGAGGGAATGGTTCATATCTCGGACATCACGAACGAAAAACGGCTCGATCATCCCAAAGAGAAGCTGGCCAAGGGGCAGCGCGTGCGCACCGTGGTGCTGGAAGTGGATCGCGAAAAGCGCCGTCTGCGGCTGGGCATGAAGCAGCTCGAACCAACGACTGTGGATGCATTCATCTCCGAGCACCAGGCGGGACAGATGGTAAGCGGACGGCTGGTGGAGGTGCGCGGAGACCGGGCCAAGGTGGAGCTTGGGGAAGGTGTACTTGCCGACTGCCAGCTTCTTCAGAAAGAGGAGCCAGTTGCTCCCGTCGAACAGCCACCCGCATCGGATGTGAGCTCGATGAGCGCCATGCTGGCGGCGCGCTGGAAACAGGGAGTCGAACCCCATGCCAAAGCCAAACCGGCGGCCCGGGCGGGCGAAGTACGATCCTTCCGGATCGCCCGGCTCGATCCGGGAAAGCGCTTGATAGAATTGGAGTTAGCCAGCTAGGCAGCACCCCGCCGGGTACAGGTGCCACAGCCGCTAAGACCAAACCGTTCGTGATACGTCCATCACATTGGTGGAAACCCAAGCCCAAGTCATTGGAAACTTAGCCGTGGGTGCCGCGAACGCGCGTACCGACGAGCGATCCCTCATTCGCGCAGCGCAGCGCGGCGACAGCATTGCGTTCGAACAGTTGGTGCGCTCCTACGATGCGACGGTGCTGCGCATGGCATACAACCTGTTGCACTCGGAAGAAGATGCGCGCGACATTTACCAGGAAGCTTTTCTGCGGGTCTACAAAAAGCTGCCGGAATTTCGCTTCGATTCGGCATTTTCGACTTGGCTATACCGGATTGTGGCCAATCTCTGTCTGGATCAGATCCGGAAGCGGAAAGTTCGCAAGGAAGAGAATTCGTCGGTAGACACAGAGTCGGGTGAAGTGGACCGGCTGCAGTTTATCCCGGAGAGCCGTGCCGAAACGGACCCGCAGCGGCGGCTGATGAGCACGGAAGTGAGCGAAAGAATTCAAGAGGTGCTCAACACACTCAGCCCGCGAGAGCGGCTGGTTTTTGAGATGCGCCACTATCAGGGAATGCGGCTGCGCGCGATCGGCGAGTCGCTGGGAGTGACGGAGGAAGCCGCGAAGAACTGCCTGTTTCGCGCAACTCAGAAGATGCGCGCGGCCCTGGGGGATTTCGTATGATGTGCCACGATGTGCAAGCGAAATTGTCGCTGTACTTGTATGGGGAGCTGGAGTTCGCCGCAGAAGAGGCGCTCGAACGGCATTTGGATAAGTGCGCCTTTTGCCAGCAGGCTTTAGCGCGCGAAAAGACATGGCATACGGCGGCGAGCGCAGGATATCGCGATGTGCCGCTCGATTTGCTGGCCGCGTGCAGGCAGGACCTGCGCGAAACACTTCACTCGCAACGAATCGAACAGGAGAGCCGCCCGCACCGGGTGGCCTGGAACTGGCCTTCTTTCTTTCATATTTCGCCGAATCGCTGGTCGTGGCAACTGGCGGTGGCTTCGTTCCTCGTATTTGTAGGGTTCACAGGCGGACGCTTTTTGGACCATGCCGGGCAGGGGACCGGGTTTACGGGCAGTGTTGCGGGTCTGGGCGGAGTCACTTCGCATATCCGCGATATTCAGCCGAACGGCGCGGGAAGAGTGCGCATTGTGCTCGACCAGGTGAATCAACGGGAAGTTGTCGGAAGCTTGCAGGATCAGGATGTGAAGCGCTGGCTGCTGGTGGCGGTGCAGGATGCAGCCGATCCCGGCATTCGGGTCGATTCGGTGGAGATGCTGGCGGGCGATGGCGGGCACGACGTGCGCGATGCGTTGCTGGCGCGCGCGGAGCACGATCCAAATGCAGCAGTGCGCCTGAAAGCACTCGAAGCGGTGCGGCGATTTTCGGATGATCCGGTGACGCGCAGCGCAGTCCGCTCGGTGCTCGAGCACGATAGCGAGCCTGCCATTCGCGCGGCCGCTATCGATGTACTTGCGTCGGCTCACGATAGATTGGCGCTGAGCCCGGAACTGGCTGCGACGCTGCAAAGCCTCGCGCGTTCGGAGCGGGACGATTATCTGCGTGCTCGCTGCCTGCAGTTGCTGCACGCCTATAACGACGCATTCGGAGTGTATTAACGGCATGCGGGCGTTTTTGCGCTGGGCCTGGGCTCCCGTGCTGGTAGCCGGCCTGCTGTTTGCTCAAACCGAGGCGCCGCCGGTTTCCGGCAGCCATCTGGGCGTGGGTTTGATGACAGTGGATGCCGATCGCGCGGCGGCTCTGAAGCTCGGCGAGCCACGCGGGGTCGAAGTAAAAACGATTCAGCCGGATAGCCCGGCGGAGAAGGCCGGTATCCGTCCGAGCGATGTGCTTCTTACCTATAACGGCGAAGAAATTTTGAGCGCGCCTCAGCTGGGACGCCTGGTGAGCGAAACGCCTGCCGGACGAAAGGTAAAGGTGCAGTACTGGCGCGAGGGCAAGACGCACACGACGGTTGCGATCCCCGCCGCGGGTGAGCCGAAGGCGGCAGCCGACTCGCCTTCGCCGGTACTCGACGCACGTGCGCTTAATGTGCCTGATTTCCCACGTATCTTGATGCTTTGGGATAACGTCGCGCTCGGCATCGAATGCGAGCCGGTCGACTCGCAGCTAGCGCAATTTTTCGGCGTGCAGAGCGGGATACTGATCCGGCAGGTCGGGAAGGGAATGATCGGAGATCGCGCGGGGCTGAAGGCAGGCGACGTAATCACGAGCGTGGACACGCGTGTAGTAGCTGTCCCCAAAGACCTGATCTCTTATTTGCGCACACGCAACGAGCCGGGCAAAGCCTTAGTCGTGCAAGTGGTACGCGAGCGCAAACAGCGGACTTTTACGATCCCGCTCAGCGAGTAATCAGCGATTTCAAGGTTGGACCAAAGGGAGTTTAGACGAGAGCTGCAGCTCAATCATAAGGCCACAACGGCGATCGATCTGGAAGAAAGCGGCAGTCTTTTTGGGGCCGAGCACTTGCTCGAACTTCGGAATCCATTCCAGCCTCAGATTTGTAAATGCGCCATCCACCTCATTCCACCGGCGGATATAACTGCTTGCCTGAGTATCCGTCATCGTGTTGTAATTGGCTGCGTATTCCTTGAACAGCGCATATCTCCGATCGTTGATTTTTATCGTCTGCTGGGTGTAGGCGTCGTAGGTGGGCCAAAACTTTGCAGCTTCATCTCCGGTAAGAGATAGGTTGGCCGCAACTACTTGTTTCTTCTGGTCACGCAAGTCTTTGCGCATCAGGTCAATTTCGAGGTCAGTGATCTTTGCGCCCTGGTCAGTCGAGTTTTCGCTCTGAGCAGTAGCCGTCCCGGAAGCACACAGCAACCAAGCGCTGAGG
>DATBGM010000020.1:0-45507 GCA_036557945.1 Bryobacteraceae bacterium
GACCCGCACATGAATGCGAAAATGGCCCGTTGCGACAGGTTCCTGAGACGTTCCCCTACTTCCGGATCCACATTTTGGGAGGCCGGCAGCGTCTTCCAATCGTCCCACTGGTAGCGCAACTCGCTACTTTGAATTTCTGCCGATTCAAGGTAATTGGGTATCGGTAATGTCATGCTTCCTTTTTTGAAACTCTCCTGCTGATACAGCCGTGCGAAAGCGTTACTCGCGTATTAGGCGAAGCCTTTGCCCACCCACAAGGGATCGCTCGTACTTCCGGTGCCCTTCGGCGTGGCACCATCGCACATTTCGTTGGCGGGCACTTCCTCATTATTCTTGTTGCAGAGAATCACCGTGATTCCACAAGCATTGGCGCCGCAAATCGATTTACGGCAACTGATACAGGGCATCTCGTCCTGCACCAGATTGCCGTTCTCACCCGGCGATTGGTGAAAAATTTTCATCTTAATGGAGCCGCCGTTTCCAGCTCTCATTTCCGGATCCAGGATTTTCGTCTCCGAGTCGTTCTTCCTTTGCGCATCGTAGCCGCCACCGCCGCTACATGCCGGTCTGGTTTTCTCTTTCACCGGTCCTTGATAGCCGTCCCTAAACTCCTTCTTGGGCGCATTGCCGGCCGAGACAGCCTTCATCAGTTTCGGCGGTCCGTTTGCCGGTTTCCGAGCTGCGATCGTCAGCGCATAGCCGTCCGGCGTCGCTTTGGGATCCAGTTCGTTCGCCCGCGCATCCTTGTTCGCATCGTCCAACTCCTGGCAGCTCAGGTCGCCGGTGGTCTCCAGCTTCTGCTTGGCCTGATCGACGGTCAGACATCCCGAATTTTGGATGGATTCGGCCATACGCTTACATGTGGTTATGGGTCGTCAAATCCAGATGGCGAATTACGTTCTCGCCTTCCACTTTTACGTCCATCGACCAAGCGGCATGCATCATCTTTCCCTGGATCGTGTGCGTCACAACGCCCATGCCCAGGCTCTTAGTCGCTGCTTCGTCGCCGGTGCTCTTTTTGTAATTTGACGAATTCTTCAAGCCGACTTCGCTGCCCCCGATCTTTACGCTCTTCGACCCGTCCGCGGTATCCGAAGCCTGTGCGGTGTTGGGATACGGTATCGGAACGGGTCCGGCAGGCGGCGAGGGGGGCGAAAGACACACATCAGGCATCGCGCAGATTGACCGGTTGTCGTTCGCTTTTGCCGATATCTCGCGCCCGTTGGCGAATACGTTCTTACTCATAGGCGTTCTCTCCTCCTTTCCGATAACTCAGCAGCAAGGCAGCACGTTCACCGCCGTCGTTCCCCAGCGTGCACAACACGTTGCGCCCCGGAGCGTATCTTTTGCGTCCTGCATCGAGTGCGACAGCGAGCAACAGCGGGCCGATGGCTGCGCCTACATCGCCTACATACTCAATCGGATGCCAAACATCGAACTTTTCCGCCGCGGCCTGCCTCGGGAATCGTCCCATCGCCAAAATGAATTCTTTGAACCGGTAGTGCTCGCCATTCAGGTCTGCCAGCCTGTAAGAAACATCCTGCATCCTGCACGCCGCCTGCAGCAGAGTTTGTCTTATCACCTGCGTCAAACCATCTCCGCGAAGCGGCTCTTCCGACTCGATCGTTGCATTCTCACAGCCGGCAGCAATTCCTTCGAGCTGTAACTCTCCCTCCAAACAATTGCCGGCCGCTCGGACTAACAGGGCGCTCCCTGCTTCTCCTAAAGAGAAACCATTGGAGTGACCAGGGGTAAGCAGCCGCCGCCTTTCCAGATAGTAGTTCTTAAGATCATGTTTAAGCAGGCTGTCGACCGCTGCGACGATAACCTGTCGGGCCCGTCCGGTAAGAATCAGCTCTTCGGCCGCCGCAAGCGCTGAAGCAACCGACACCCGATCTTGCGCTATGGTTCCGGAGGCGGGGTGAAACCGAAATTCCAGGCGGTCCTGTATTTCTTCCAAAAGCTGATCGTCCAGACCCGGCAGCCGAAAGGGCCGGTCCGGCGGTGCGATCCCCAAGAATATTGGTATCCTTTCAGGCGGCTCCGGTTCTGCGGCTTTCAGACATTCAAAAATTGCGGGCGCCGCCAGATCAGCCAGTTTCCCTAAACCAACCCACCATTGCGGAAGCGGAACCTTGCCTGCGGCCAAGTAGGTGCCGGATTCCGGATCCCATAGATTTGTCTCCTTTACGCTGCGAATACCTGCACGAATTGCAGCCAAACTGGCGCGGCCATTCAGTCCGCCGCTCGTCACTAATCCGCTTGCACAAATAGAAATTCGGCCCATAGAAAATTTAGCGGATGAACGGATCTATGGAATTCTTTCTTTCGTTCGCTCGCGGTAGCCGGCCTCGCTTCGCATTTACTAAGTCCCCAAGACTTCCGTAATACGACTTACCTGCATGCTCAGCCCGGCGCTTCGAATGCCATGAATACGGCATTTCTCCAACTAGGGCTTGTCGAACTTCAAATACATTGCGCTTGAGTGGATAACTAATACGCCAGGTTAGAGTGAATCGCTTCTGATCCGGTTCGATCAGCAGAGTATCGCAGATGGCATCGTGGCGTACATCGGCGCCTTTGTAATGTAGAAACGTCACCGGCATCTCACGCTGCGGGATTCGGAACCAGCGCAATCCGTCCGGCGTAAGATTTTTAAGTTCTATCTCTTCCCCGCCCTGTAGATGCTCGATCTGCTGATCTTCCGGCGCGCACTGAAAATATTTGTAACTGAAGTCGGCGGGCCAGAAGGGTGCTTCTTCGTTCAGCCAGCGGTCGTCATAGGTTCCGGCTAATTTGTATCGGGGATAAAAGTTACGTCCGACCGGACCGAACGACATCGGACGGAATCGCGCTTTAATATCCGTAATTGGAGTTTTACCCTCAGCAGTGTTCGGCAACAACTTACCGACGAGGCTCGAACGCGGCCGGATCGGGTGATAGCCGGTGCCGATCGGGTTCTCGGGATAAGTTGCAATCTTCTCCGGTTGTTCTTCATTGGAATCCGCGCCGCCGTACGCGCGATCGTAGGAAATGGGCAATTGCGTGAACGGCTCCGGCTCCTCAGCCGAGAGTACAACGCCCTGCCAGCGGCGATCACCGAAGACGGAAAACATTTTTTGCATGCTTCCGACGCGCACTGAAACTTCAACAGCTCTTGCCGGGAGA
The DNA here is from genome assembly GCA_036557945.1 of Bryobacteraceae bacterium. Lineage (GTDB taxonomy): Bacteria > Acidobacteriota > Terriglobia > Bryobacterales > Bryobacteraceae > Bog-105. Next base: position 3,169 of record DATBGM010000020.1, read on the forward strand.
CCTCCCGGCGCATATGCAGAGCCATTCAGAACAACATCGCATTTTGGTTTGCGGGGAGCGTAGTCGGTTTCGCGCAAAGGAGCCGAGCAACCCGGCTCTCCGGTGAACTCGTCGGCTTGCACAAGCTTCGCCTGCTCGGCAGCAAGGACGGGCTCTTCGCCGTTGGCGGGTATCCGATAGGTAGCTTTGACAGCTACGATCAGCAGCTCGCGTCCATCGCGCTCGAAACCGAGAGTCCAGCCGGCTTCCACTCCCGATTGATTTATGAACTCCACTGTTTCACCATTGCGAGCTGCCATTGCGCGCGGGCGCGAGTTTCAAACAGAACGTCGCCCGGATGGCGCACGGCAAGCTCCATCGCGGCGGCTATTCGCTGCGTTTGTTTTCCACGCGCCAGAGCTTCGTGCAGAACATCGTCCGTCATGGGTCTTCCGAGCAGATAGCGTGCGCCGGGCACAAAGTTTGCCGATCGCTGTACCCACCACTTCGTTACTGCCGGAGGGTTCGGCCACTTTAACTCCGAATCTGGATCGGGCGAAAAGAAATCGTCCTCGCTCTCCTCAGCGTGCATCTCCGGAACGTCGGAATCGAGATCCTCGTATGCCAGATCCGCGCCTGTAATTATCGAAAACGCCGCACCCGCCACGCGCGCCAAGTCCGGGTTTTCCATTTGCGCGATGAGCCAGGGTATAACTGCCGGATCGCCGATCACGCCTGCACCGATGACGCCGAAACGAGCCGTTTCCGGCTTCTCTGCCAGGCGCATAGCCCACGCATGTGCATCCGCAAGAGCGATCGCGCGGAACGCCAGATTCACGGCCCGCTCCGCCTGTGGCTGAGCATGTTCTGCAAATTGCCGCAGAATCTCGACTGCCGGAGAGTGTCGATCTCCGAGCCGGACAGCAGACCAGGCGGCCCAGAAGTGGCATTCCTCGTCGACATCGTTCAACCGGTGCGAAATTTGCGATAGCAGATCACGCCGCCCTAGTTCGCCGGCTGCTCGCAAGGCACGCGCAGTCAATCGCGGATTGTCGTCTTCGATTGCCTGATTTAAGGCGGGGCCAGGATCGATTCGCCGAATTGCCATACCAGCGATTCCGGCGCGACGGACTTCCGGCGTCTGCGACGAAACCAACATGCGTGTTTCACGCAATGCCATCGCGTCATCAAGCCAGCCCATAGCCGAAACCAGACCACGCGCCAGCGTGGGATTCGAACAAGCTGTTTCCAATACTCGGTTTACGTATTCCCGGTCGCCGCTTTCAACAGCGAGCACAGAGGCAGCGAATACCTCGCCCGAGCCTTCTTCGATGCGGGAAGAAGCTGCCTCCCAACCTGTCGCTCCTGCAAGGCGCAATCCATCGACGTGCGCTTCGACACGTTCATCGAGCTTCGCCAGATCCTTCAGCGCGTACTGCGGTGCGCGCACCGCGTGATCGCGCTGAGTCCATAGGAAAGCCGCCTCTTCGGCATGCTGATCAATCACTTCCTGGTTGATCATCGCCGAGATTTCCCATGGCCGGAAACCAATTGGCCGCAGATAACCCGACAGCTCTGCCATAAGCAGGAATCAGTTCAGTTGAACCGAACCACCTTTGACGCGATTCGGACCTGTCGACTTACTGAGTAAGTACGATCCTTTGATCAGCACCTTGCCGGCGCGAGTTAACGTGATGCTCGCTTCGCCGCAGCGGATGGTGACCTCATCCTGCGCCGTAAGCACAAGGCGCTTTCGGTCGACTGTCAGCTCGCAACCTGCACTACTGTTCACATGCTCGGCCGGAAGTTGCACAAGGCCCACCAGCAGAGGCCTCGCCGGATCCCCATCTTCAAACAAAAGAATTGCTTCCTTACCCACATCGGATGGCTGCACCGGCACGCTTGAAACTGCCAGCACGGGGTGCTGACAGCTATTGCCGCAGAAATCGACGTATGGCTCATTGTGCGCACTGACGGCCGCCAGCACGCCGCGAACGGCTCCGGCCAGTTTTCCGACTTTCTTTTCCGTTGTCCTCATGGCTCAGTTGTGCAGCACGTTCTGCCCTTTCAAAATGCAGTCTCCATCTGCTTTCCCGGTGATCTTACCCGAGCCTCTGACAGTGATGTCTTTGCCTTTAATCACGATCGTTCCATCTTTTTTAAGAGTGATACTCGCGTCGCCCGCTTTGAAGGCGATCTCGTCGGCGGCAACCAGGGCGAATGTCTTGTCCACCTTTAATTCGTCGTTGGAGACTACGTTGGTCTTTCGTGTGCCGTCGATCTTTTCCTGATGATCGCCTTTGACGGCTTCGTTCCGGTTCCCTTTCACGCTCGCGGTTTGATTCCCGGTTACGCCGATCGTCTGGTCACCGGTAATAGTTGTGGTCTGATTACCGCCGACGGTCAGCGAGTGATTGGCCGTTACATCGATTGTTTGATCGGCGCCGATGTTCACAGTTTCGGCTAACGCCACATTCTTGGCGCGGGTAAGCCCGACCGTGATCGCTTGCAGACCGCCTACGGTGATCTCCTGAGCGCCTAAGACGTTCACGGATTCGTTGATGGCTACAAACCGCGTTCGCGTTGCGTCAACGCTGATCATTTCGTTGCCGATAACGTGCTCGGTGCGATTTCCGTCGACGTTGATCGTTTCATTGGCGACGACATGCTCTGTCCGGTTCGCCCCAATCGTAATGTCTTCGTTCGCTACAACCTTCTCGGTGCGATTGTTACCGATCGTAATCTTTTCGTCGTGGCCGACACTCTCGGTGCGGTCGTTGCCAACCTGCACGCGCTCGTCGTGCTCGACTTTCTTCTGCTGGTCGTACTGGGCGTGAACGTTGATCAGCTCGTTGCCCTTCGTATCGTTGAGCGAGATCTCATTGAAACCGCCGCCGCCCTTGGTGCTGTTGGACTTGATGCCGCTCACGACGGCCCCTCCGGGCATGCCGAAAGGCGGCATCTGCTCCGCGTTATAGACGCGCCCGACAATAATGGGCTGGTCCGGGTTGCCTTCGAGAAAATCGACGATTACTTCCTGGCCGATGCGCGGAACGGAAATTGCGCCCCAGCCCTTGCCGGCCCACGGATGCGACACCCGCACCCAGCACGAGCTGTTTTCGTTGCGCTTTCCTTCGCGATCCCAATAGAACTGGACCTTCACGCGGCCGTATTTATCGGTGTAAATCTCTTCCCCGCCGGGACCGACGACAACGGCTGTCTGGCATCCCTGCACAAAGGGACGCGGCGTCACGCGCGGCGCGCGATACGGCACCGAAAACGGAATACACCGGAAGCGATTCTGATAAGTAACTTCTTCGTTTGTTTCGGATCCCGCGGCATAGTCGCCGCCCTGCGTCGCCTGGTGTTCGACCGAGGTCAACAAATAGCCCTGGTTCAAGTCGCCGCGATAGTGATCCGTCAGGCTTACCTTAAAACCGGCCGTAAAATGCCGGCAGCCGCTCGCGCCTTCACTGACCACGCATGCGGCCGTTTGTTCCTGCAGACGAATACGGGCCAGGCGGTCTCCTTCCGCACGAACGGCGTGCTCGCCCGGATAGTCGTAAATTTCGTACGCATTCTTTCCGCTGACTGTAACGGAAAGGTTCGTGCTTGGGGTCTCGAAATTGTAATCGGTCTGGCTCCACTTGCCCGTTCGGAACTCCTGCTCGTAGCGCCATTCGGTTACCACATCTTCGTAATGGATATTGCCGCCGCGGAAGTCGTAACGCGCGGTGGCCTGATTCGGACAGGGCTCATGTGCCGCCGGATCGTTGGCCAGCACGAGCACGTGCTTTGCTTCGTCCTGCCGGAAATAGTAATAAATGCCTTCTTCTTCCATAAGGCGTGAGACGAAATTAAAATCCGTCTCACGGTACTGCACACAGTAGTCGCGCGGCGCGAAATTGCCGTACAAGCGCAATTCAAAGTCATGGAACCCGAGATCATTAAAGATCTTTTGGATAATGTCGGGAACCTTTTTGTTTTGAAAGATCCGGCAATCGGCGGTGCGGGTCAGAAACCACAACCAGGGCACCATTTCCGCACGATAAGAGGTAAGCCGCCGGTCTTGCGGACCCTGGGCGAAACGGCTCACGAAGCCGTGCCATTTGCGTTCATTGCCGTCCGCGTCAAACAGGCGCAGGGTGACGTTCTTTCCTACGATATCGTCGAATTTCAGAGAATCTTTTTCGGACAAAAGGTCCAGGTCGAACCGATAGAGCTGCGAGATCGCTTCGCTTCCGGCGAAGCTGCGCAGCAGCAGCGCATCGGCTCCGAGGGGAGTTGTGATCGCGATCCGGCGCTGCGTTTGAACGTATGCCATATGCGCTCTCTTCCGTCAGTTTCGATAAGCGAATACCGCATCCGCAGCATCGCTTTCGAAAGCGGTTGTCTTCAACCAACTGCTCCAGCCCAGGCGCGGAGCATCCGTGCCCTGATCGGTCAACCGGGCGTCGGGAACCTGGTCTGCCCGTAAAACAAGCTGCACGTCAACCGCCAGCGCCTGGCCGCCCAGAAATCGTGCCAGATCGAGCAGCTTCGGCAGCGCCGCTCCGTCCGGCAGAAAATCCTGAAAGCAGGTAAAGTCAATGGGACCAAGCGAAATACGAAAGCGCGCCTGCTGGTCCCATACCTTGTCGCCCAGAAATGCGCCAACACCGAGTTGATTCCGCTCGCCATCCGGGGCCAGGTAGGCCCGGTCATCAGGAGCGAGTTCATACCAGCTTCCGCGGCATTGCTCGATCCGCACCGCAACACCGAAGTAATCGCGTAGAATTCGTTGCAATGCACTCGCCGAGTGGGGCGTTTGCGCGACCAATCCGGCGTATCGCAGCAGACTTTCGTCAGCAACCCGCATCCGTCCTTGCAACCCGCTCGTGCCCATTCCGATCAGATCGAAAAGCGATCGGGTAAACAGATCGGGCGCGGTACTCTCGAGGGCAGCAGATTCATACAGCGCCGGGAAGCGGTGCTTCTGCCAGGCCCGGTAGAAGAAGGAAACAAGCCGGTGATTGAAGAGATCGAAGAACTGCACGAGAGCGTCGTTCCGGCCTGCTTTGCGCGCGAGCATTCGCTCGGTGTAGTAGACCGGCAACACACCCTGTATCCCGGTGAGCGCAAGAAACGTGATGGTCATGCGGACCGGCTGGTCCGAGTCGGGTGTCCGTTCAATCGCGTCTATCGCGCTTGCCGGAAAGGCAAGGGAAAGCCATGCCCCGAAGCGCACGATCTCTTCCGAGGGCCGCGCTCTCGTACCAACTTGCTTGCGGTCGGGAAAGATGCGGGCGAGCAGTCGCACCGCCTGGAAGAAATCGAATTCGCAGGCGCGCTCGAATAACGTATCCCTTAAAGGAGAATCTGTTCGCCAGCCCGTGGCGGCCATCGCTTGAGTACTCCTTTGTTTGTTTTTGCAGTCAACCGGCTAAACGAATTGATCGCGCTGTACAGGCCCAGAAAGCGCTCGATGACCGAAGCCAGCAGATATACGCTTCCGCCGGCATACTCGTTTTCATCGAACTGCATGGCGACGTCCGTTCCACGGCAGAATGCCACGCCCGTTTCCGAACTAACACGCGCGATTCCCGGCTTGCTCTCCACGTCGGCAATGCCGCCGATTTGCTTACGGATAACGGGCGAGTCGATAAAATCGTAAAGGCGAAAAATCTCCGCTAACGCGTCACGTCCGCCCTTGACGATCGAAAGATGATTCAGCGACAAATGGGAGATCAGCCGCCACTGCAGGGCTTCGCGAAGCGGCGGTCGTATGGCCGGCGTGGGCTTGCGCAGACAGCGCGTCTCAACCAGCGCCGCACCTTCCGCTTCGAATTCGCCGAACTCACCCGTCAGCCTTAAACGAGCTGCCTGATCGCGATTCGTACAAGTCACCCGCACGGTCAGCATATCGACCGCCGGCACGGAGGGTTCGAAATCCAGATCGACAAGCGAGATGTAGACTTCCGTGCCGTTATCATTTTTTCGAAACGACGGCCGGCGATGCGTGTACCAGAATTGCCGCTTTGTTTCGTTGTCGCCATGACGCAGCGAGTAGAACGGCTCGTACACGGTAGGTTCTTCCTGGTAGGACGCCATCGATGCAACCCGGTCGACCGCGTAAACCTCGGTAGTGGCTTGCCGGTGCTGATCCGGCACGATCCGGTATTCGTTCACTGTCTGCGAGAGACGAACCGGCTCGGCAATGCGCTCAAACAGATTCACCAGGGGCGTGCATCCAAGTTGGAACGTGTCGGCATCTACTATCTGTTCAAGCGCCGTCAGCCGGTTCCTGTCGGGCGGCTCTTCGAGTGCAATCGCAAGTTCGAAGGCATTGCCAAAATTTTGCAGGGCTTCCTTCTTCCAACCACCGGCTTCGAAAAACAAAAATTTTTCGGGGAACGCAAAATACTCCTGCAGCAACCGGTAACCGGGAAAACTGCGGTCGGAATACGGCAGCAGGCCTTCATTTTCCGTAAAGCCAACCTGGCGCAAGCTGCCTGCCGGAAGAACAATTTCCTGCGATGCATCGCGACCGAGGGAGCGCAGACTGACCCGTACGGCATGTACGAAGAGCGATTCGTAGAGTGCCTGTACGGCCGCAGTTTCTCCCTGCAAATAAAAACGCATCGATTCAATCGGCAACTGCGATATTTTCAGCTCGCCTGTCGATGCAAGCTGGATGCGCACGGTCGCAGCGACGCCCGCCGCCGTTCCAGGCGACAGAAACCGGTTCGTGCGGGACACCGACGCCCCCGTTACGCGCAATGGCCAAAGTGTTACCGGGTAGCACGTGCGGAAGGAGCACAATTCGCCATTCTCGTACGTGTGATGAACGGGCGTGCCCGCCGGGATCAGCGTGCGCGCAGTGGCCGCATCGCTTTTTGTCCGGAACTGCGCGATCGCGCACGACGGCACGGGCCGCAAATAGTGCGGATATAACACATCGAGCAGCGATTCGGTAATTTCCGGAAACTCGTCATCCAGCTTGCGATGGATACGCCCGGCGAGCAGGGCAAATGCTTCAATCAGGCGTTCAACGTGCGGATCCGCGCAAGTATTTGGCTCGAGCAGTAAACGTCCGGCAACCGCCGGATATTTTTCGCTGAACTCGCCGGCCATCTGCCGGATGAAACTCAGCTCGCGCTCGTAATACGGCAAAAGCTCGTCAATCATTAGCGCGCTCTCCGTATTGCAATGCGCCGCGAGGCGCGGTCGAGCATCCCCTCCATCGCAACCGGTTCGGCGCCGTCGCCAGTTTGCAGTTCTGCTTCCACATGCAGACTCAGCAGCGGATGAAACGGCTCCGGCTGCCTGAGCGACACAACCGCCCGGGTCAGCCGCGGCTCGAATTGCCGGATGGCGCGTTCAATCGAGCGGCGCACGTACTCCTGGTCGACGCCGCTGTTCAAGTTGTATGACGTGAAATCCTCTACACCGAACGTGAGGACGGAATTCGAAGCCTGCTCGAAGGCCGGATCCATAACGCGCTCCTGCCGCCGCGTATTCAGCAACGCAGTCAGATCCCGGTCGAACGAGCCGTCCGCGTCGCTCTCGGTGAGCCGGTCTAAAAATGATGGTTGCATGCGTTCTCATTCGCTGCAGGCAAGCGCCTGCCAGGGATCAAGCCGGCAAAGCCGTCCATATAACTTGGTTGCCTCGTCGGAATCGGAACCGCTGCGCCTGTAAAGCTCATAGAGCCGTGTCCACACGCCGCTGATCAGCTCCGAGCTCTCCCATGTTTCCAACTGGTGCTTATCGATTTGTTCGGCAAGCTCTTCCAACACCGCTCTTGCCAAACGCTCGCGCTTGCTCGCCAGACATACTTCGGCAAGCAGCAGTTTTCGTTCGAAGCGGCTGCGGCCTGTCGTTTCACTTGCGGCCAGACGCCGCATTTCGGCAAGTCCAGGATCCACTTTGCCGGCCCGGATCAGGTTCTCGGCCTCGCGCCAGGCGTCCGCTCCCGCCGCGCCGCCGGAGTTCGAAAGCGGCACACGCAAGCGAAACGTCTCCCGGTCACTCGCACCCGCTTCCGCTTGCGGCCCCTCTGTTACGGGCGACGGATCGGGCTCCTCCCTGCGCTTCTCTTCCAGGATGGAAGCCAGTTCCTGGCCGACATCCGCCAGGGCTGCACGAAACATCGAAAGATTTGGCGCCGCATCCCCAAATTTTTCTTCGATCGCTCGCTCCAGGTGTTTGAATTCTTCGCGCGCGTTCTCAAAATCGGCATGCAGCGCTTCGAAGGGCGCTCGCCGCGTCTCCCGCACAGCGCTCTTGAACATATCGAGCGAAACACGCCCCTCTGCCAGAGCCTTCTGGTATTCGCGCTTCTTTTGCGCATCGATTTCGCCATCGGCATCTTCGTACTGTTTTTCCGACCCTACCAGCCGGGCATCGCGCAGGTCGGTGAGGCTGTAGTTGTCTCCATCGCCCGAACGGCACGTGATCGGAATCGCGAGCACCGAGTCGACAACTTTGTCGTTCAGCCACTCGAACGGTCCGGCACGGTCTTCCGGACCATCCTCGATCACGGGATACAAACCGGCATCCCAGAAGCGCGTCATGAGCTCGCGCGTAAGCCATAGCCCGTCGCGCAATCCCGCAAAACCATGCAGCTTCAGGTTCGCCTCGGTCAGCCACATTGCAAGCTGCAAATCTTTCGATCGCTCCCGCAACATGGCTGTCGTCAGCTCGAGCGCCAAGGGCCAGTTGGCGCTCTTCGGGTCGCGCTTCGCCCATTTACCTGTCTGCAGCCCGTCTTCTGACTGTCGCGCCTCCTTGACCCGGTCCCACTCGGGAAGCCAGCGCAGGTTCGTGCCAGCCGGTTCCGCCGGTGAGATCGGATCGAGAAGATCGTCAGTAAGTCGCTGCTGCGTAGGCATCCTCTGTTATGCCGCGGCGCCTTGCGATACGTTCCATTTCGCAGCCACATTACCGCCCGCTTTGCCGTCGGGCTTCTGCTGCGTGTAGGTCTTTTCGATTGCGCCGAACGTCATCTTGATTTCCTCCATGGGGAATTGATGTACGCCCTTGGGATCGCCGACGTGCTCCATCCCGCTGATCAGCACTTCCTTCAGCTTGATTTCGAGGTATTTCACCGGCGCATCGCCTCCCGCGCGCGTGTAGTCGATCGTTACCTCCGGGATATGCGTTCCTTTGCAGGCGGCTTCGAACAGCTTCGGGCTCGCCTTATCCGTCAGCTTCTGAATGACGAATTCGGAAAATTCCACTGCCTCCGCGCTGCGGCCGCCCGCCGTCTGCTGGGTGATTGAGGGTGGCTGCCGAACTTTAAATTCCACCTTTGTGGCAGCAATCCAGTCTTTGTGATCCTTTTCGGTGCATTCTCCCTTGATGTCACCGAAGTTAACAAATGCATTGAACATGTATCGTTCTCCTTTTTGATTTCAGCTTGCCCGGCCCGCGCCGGCGTTTACAGACTCATCCCTTCTTAGCCGGCAGCTTTGCCACCAGGCGCAAGGAAACTGCCAACGCCTCCAACTGGAAGTGTGGCCGCAGGAAGGCCACGGCATTGTACGAGCCCGGCTTGCCTGGAATTTCCGAAACTTCGATGCGCGCATCCCGCAATGGAAACTTCGCTTTCAAATCCTGCGGCGCCATATCGTCAAGCAGCACGTATTTCGCGATCCAGCGATTCAGGAAACTTTCGCACTGATCGCGCGACATAAAGCTGCCCACCTTATCGCGCATCATCGCTTTGAGAAAATGCGCGAAGCGCGAGCACGCGAAGATGTACTGAAGCTGTGTCGAAAGCCGCGAGTTCGCATTCGCATCATCATCGAGATAGAGCTGCGGCTTTTGTGTCGATTGCGCGCCGGTGAATACCGCCGTATCCGTTCCCTTGTAGTAGGAAAGCGGAATAAAGCCGAGCTTCGCCAGCTCGTTCTCGCGCCGGTCGGTGATGGCGATCTCGGTCGGACACTTGGTCGCGATGTCGCCGTCATCGGTCGTGAACGTGTGCGCCGGCAAGCCTTCCACCAGTCCGCCGCCTTCGACGCCGCGAATGGCAGCGCACCATTCATGCCGCGCAAAGGCATCAGTCAGGCGCGCTGCAAACGCATAGGCGGCGTTGCCCCACAGATACTTCTTGTGGTCGCGCCCATCCACGCCTTCTTCGTAATCGAACTCTTCCACCGGCGTCGTTTCCTTGCCGTAGGGAAGACGCAGCAGAACATGCGGCAGACAGAGCCCGACATAACGCGAATCGTCGCTCTTCCGAAACATGTTCCATTTGAGATACGCTTCGTTGTCGAAGATCTTTTCGAGATCGCGCGGACCGGAAAGCTCGGTGAAGCTTTCGAAATTGAACAGGGACGCGCTCGCAGCGGCGATAAACGGCGCATGCGAAGTCGACGCCACGCCCGACATCTTCTCGACCAGCGACATGTCCTGCGGATGCCGGGTAAATTCGTAATCGCCGATCAGCGCACCGAACGGATGTCCGCCGAATGTGCCGTACTCTTCTTCGTAAATCTTTTTGAAGATTGCGCTCTGGTCGAACTCGGTTGCTTTTTCCAGGTCCTTCAGCAGATCGCTCTTGCTGACGTTCATCAGCTTGATTTTCAGACTGCTGGATGTTTCGGTCTGCTGCACGAAATAGTGCAGGCCGCGCCAGGAAGCCTCGAGCTTCTGAAACGGCTCGGCATGCATCACTTCATTCAACTGCCGTGAAATCAGCTCGTCGAGATCGGCGATGCGGTTATTGATCATCGCCTCGGTGTCTTTCGAGACGGTCATCTGGCCGCTCATCACATCGCGCACAAGGTCTGTCAGCCAGAGCTTTCCACTCGCACGCTCTTCCGCCGTCTGGCCGATTCTGCCTTCTTCCGCAATCCGGTCCAGAAGGCTTCGATTTTCGACTGCGGTTTCTACTGCGGCTTGCGATTGCACCGCTGCGTTCGTTTCGCCCGCCATTTATTTCTCCTTCTCGCTTTCCATTCCGATACCGGCTTCCGCTCCCGCCTGCTGCAGCTTCTCCTGGTTCGTGACCACTTCCTGCAGGAGGTTCTCCAGCTTTTCGTTGCCAATCAGACTGCTGCGAATGTTCGCCAGGCTGTTGCGCAACTCGAGCAGCTTGCGTAAAGGTGTAATCTGCTGCGCCACGCGCGCCGGCGCGAAGTCCTCCATACTCTGAAAGCGCAGCTCGCAGTTCAGCTTGGTATCGTCTTCACTCAACCGGTTATCGACCTTGAAGGCCAGCCGCGGCGCCATCTTCTTCATGACGTCGTCAACATTGTCGCGATCGATCTGCACGAATTTTCTCTTCGCGATCGGCGGCAGCGGTTTTTCCGGCATGCCGGAGAGATCGGCCATCACGCCTACCACGAAGGGCAGCTCCCGCTTTTCGATGGCATCCCCGATCTCTACGTCATACGTAATGTGAACTCTGGGCGGGCGAACCCGGCCCACTTTCTTCTGTAAACTTTCTTTCGGCATCTTTACCCTTTCCCGCGAAGTATCCTTTTGAAGCCGGCAACCCCGCGACTCTCCAGCGAGGCGAAGATCCCTGATCGCCCTTCGCTCTTTCGTTACCTTCGGTCAGGCTGCAATCCGCTCTCCAAAGGTTGTTTATTGAACGGCGCGAGCGGGACACGCCAGGCCCTGCAAAAATCTCGGATTGAAAACATCCGCGCCACCCGGAAACTCGACGAATTCCAATCGCACCGGCGCAGGTTGTATCGCCTCCAGGCGCCCTTCTCCGCCGCGCACGTATTTCCATTCCACGAGCCGGCTTCCCAGCGCTCTCGGCTCGGCATCGCTCATGGCCTTGAAAATCGCCCACACTCCGGCGCGCGAAACGAACGGGAACGAAACGGTCCCCATCCGGATTCGGCCGCGCACGCCGTTATCTCGCGCGTTTGCCGGCGGCGGCCACACAAACTGCTTCTGCAAACTCGAATTCCAGACATGCATCTGGCCATCAACTTCCAGCTCTAGCACGGCATCTTTGAAGCTCGGATCGAGCCGCGGGCGCAGCGTATACGTAAATTGCGGCTGCGTTGCGCCCGCCGGATAGAATACGTCGGCGATCGCCTGTGCGCGGTTCAAAAAGTTGAGCATCTCCGGCAGCACTTGCGGCTTCTTAGCCGGATCTTTCACTTGCCAGCGCGCGCCTTCTTTTACCAGCAACTCCGACATGGCCTGCGCCTCGAATTTCCAGATCGCACCCGTATTCGGCGCAAACAGGCCGGCGACTTCGTCCAGCGTGGCATCCGAACCCGACGCATCAAACGGATACCTGCGGAGCGTGCTGCCTGCATGCGAACACAATTGCCGGAGCTGCCCATTCACCTTTGCGACAGCGACGCTATCCAAATCAGTAATGATGTAGGGTTGGGTCAGGCGAATCGGCGCTTCCAGCAGATGCTCGACCGCGACATCGAGTCCCGCCACGCCCACCGGTTCAAAGCCGCGCGCGATCGCCCGCGCCGCATCTAGCGCTTTGTCGTAATTCTGGCTCGCCGCTTGAAAGATGGTCGCGTCCGGATGATCGCCTGCGCGCGCGATATCGTCCATGGAATGGCCCAACGCCGCCAGCGCATCCACGTAGGCGCTGTTTTTATCCACCACCCAGGTTCCGCTTCCAGCCGGGACAACCCAGTGCACCGGCTGAAAGGCTTTCGTCACATCCGACGGCACACTGAGCTCTTCTTCGCGCGGCGCCATCTCGCTTTCCCTCGCTTTGCGCACACCCTGCGCCCCGCGTGCCAGTTTCGGAAAATACTTTTGCACCATGGGCGTCACTTTCGCCAGACCATCGGTTTCAGCACCGGTCTGCGGAAAGGTCGTCTGCGCGGAAGTCAACGCCAGCAAAGCCAGCAGCGGCGACTTATGACCGGAAAGCGCGTCCAACTTGCGCGCCGCGTCGGCCGCGCCGTAATAGCGATTCACCGAGAAGCCAGCCACGTACTTGCGCCAATGCTCCGCGTAATCCCGCAAAAACATCCGCTGCAAACTGCGCTGCGCTTCGTTGTCGCGCTGGCCTTCACTTGCAGCACTTCCCTGCTCGCCCAATACGCAAGCCTCGCCAGGCGCGCCGCTCTTACCGCTCTTCGCGGCTTTTTCAAAATAGCTCCAGCCTTCGCGGGTAAAGACGCCCTCGATTTCCGCAGGCCCGCTTATGACGCGTTGATAGCCGGGCGCCAGATCGCTCAGACGCTGCGGATTCGGAAACGCCTTTCGCGCCGAAGCGAGCAGGCCCGCATACATGCGATCCACACCCTGAATTTTGCCCAGATAACCTCTTGCCCGGTCGCATGCCGCACGATTTTCGGCAAGCTTACAAGGATTGCCGGATGGCAACTGCGCCGCATAAAAATCGATCTGCCGGTCGGCCAGTGCCTGCCAGCCGGCCTCTTGCACGGGCATCGTTTCGGTGCGTGTTTCCTTGAGTACCTCTGCGATCAGGGCAGATTCGGGGCGGCAGGCGCCCGTCGTAATCGTCACCTCGGTTTTCAGTAATCGAAAAGCGGGTTCAAATTTGTCATTCGGCCCGGGTGTAGCAGGTAATTGCGCCAGCTTCCCCGTAATAGTTTGATTCAGCGGGTTTAACAGCAACTCCTGAAAACGCCGGAAATACGTCTGCCGCATCGGCTCCAGCATCCCCTTGCCGCTGTATAAACCCCAGCGCAATCGCCACGGAGGGCCGTCCACGTCGTACTGCTGCAGACTCGTCAGTTGTACACGCAGATCCTCGAGCGATTCGAGATCCGGCAACGACGGCGTGCCTGCTCTCTTCTGGGCAACAGTTTCATTGCGCAGTGAATGCAGCAGATGCAGATTGCCCGTCCAGGAAATCAACAGCGCGATGCATAGAAACGCGCAGAGACCGCAGACCGCAAAACACGCAACGCGGCGATGGAAGCGCGCGCGCGAATCTACCAGTTGCACTCGTCGCGGGGCATACCCGGAAGGCACTACGTTCTCAAAGAATTCGCGCACAAACAGCCATTTACGAATCAGCGGACCCGAGGGCGATCCGCCGGACATGTACTTGGCGTAGCTCCCCGCATCGCCGCCGCCGCGCATAATCTGCGTCGCATCCGAACGGAAAAGATGGGTCGCCTCGAGGTTGCTCGAAATGGCCCGCATGTTCGTGCGGGTGGTATCGGAAAGATTCGCCGTAGCCTCCCGCTCGATCGTTCCGCTCAGATAATAGCCGCGAAGCTGCGGGCCCGGGCGCAGCGGATTGGGCCGGAAAACATTCGCCAGAAACTGCACGAACGGTCCGCGAATGCGTTTCAGCTCGCGCGGAAATTCGTAGATCGAGGGCCGGCGCGCCGGATCCGGTTCATGCGCCAGCCGATCTATTCTCTTTTCGGCTAACGAATAGTAGAGCGCGTTGAAAGACTTGGTCAGCAGCTTCGATTCGGCGTCGACCGGCGCACCGCTGCTCTCGACGGCGCATCCAAGCACTTGCCCGCTCTCGGATTCGCCCAGGCGCCGGAAATAATCGGCAAAATACGGAATGCTGTCGCACTGGCTGACCAGCACGTACACCGGGCACTCGATGCCGAAGACATCCGCTACCGCTCCCAGCCGCTCCTGCCAGTGCCGGATCTGGTTCTCCAGACGCTCGCGCGCCTGCGGGCTCACAGCGGCGGTAAATTCCTTCGCATCGCAGCAGGCGATCACGCCGCGCAGCTCTAGTCCCTGGTCTGCTTCTTTCCAATAGCTCTGCCAGCCCTGTCTATCCTTGCGTCCGCGGACGATCGCGAGCAAACGCTGCCAGCGGTTCAAATCGCCGTTAAACGCCCGGCCCCCCAGTTCGATAAAAATTTTTTCCTTCGCCAGCCAGATATTCGCTGAGCGCGTGGCACCGGACGCCCCCGTTCTATTGGCATGCCCTGCCAGCAGATGCGGCTCGAGCCCGGCGTCGAGAAACGCGCTGGTTTTTCCGGCTCCTTCGGGGCCGACCAGGAGGTAAACCGGGAAAGTCGCGAGCGTCACCGCCTCCGGCCGGTTGGCATACGCCTTCATGCGCCCGAGCACCGCGTTCGCTTCCGCCAGCAGCGTATTCAAGGCGGCTTCGTCCTCGGGCACCGGTTCCGCAGGGCGTTCGACAGGTTTAGGTCGCGCCGCGGGTCTCGACGCCGCGCGCGCACGCCACAGCCGCCACCACGCAAACAGCCGCGAAAACAAAATGAAGACCAGTACACCCGCCAGACCGGCGCCCGTCCACAACAGCCCGATCCGTTGAATCTGTTCGCCCGTGTAAAAATAGTAAGCGCCTACCCACACCAGCGACACATAAAGAAAAAGGCAGAACAGGATCGATTTAAACGTCATGAGAACAACCTGCTGCGGATTTCTTCACTCGTCCAGATCAGATGCAGCTTGCCCAGGGCGAAAAGCAGGAGAGTGACCACAATCGCTGCCAGCAGAATGAGCCGGTACGGGGGCTCGGCCCGTCCCACCGGCATGGCAGGCGCTGCTTGCGGCGTCTGCTGCGGCGCTGCCGGCGAGAGCCTTCGCCGCGTACCACGAATATCTTCAATACGCGCTCGCAGCCGGTCGGTGATGCTGTACAACTCACCGCGCAGGCCGCCTGCGTACCGGCCTTCGAAGCCAAGCAGCAGGCAAAGCAAAAATACCTCCAATACGTCCGCCAAGTGCCGTGAATCGCGCCGCGAACGCAGGCGTTCCAGCTTCTCAAAAAACACTACGCCCGCATCGGTCTGACCGAACAGCTCTTCCTGCAGCGTCTTGCGCTCCCACTCGGCGCGAATCGGTTCGCCCGAGTTCAGAATCACCGCATCCAGATACGCCACAACCGCGAAGTGCGTCTCGCGTATATCGGAACCGTCGTAGCCTGCGCTCACTGCGTCGCGCTGAATCTCTTCGAGCGCGGACTGTGTGCGCCGGCGAAAGCCTTCGGCGTCGGTCACATGTTGCCGTCCCGATTGGATGCGTACGATTCCGGTCAGAAGTCCTTGGTAGATCAACGCCAGGTTCTCGCCGCGCACCTGCGGCTCGACGCCGGCAGCCGAAGCATTCGTCACGTTATTCGCCGACATACCCGCGGTCTCTCCAACACGCAAAGGGCCACCGTGCGAAGGGCCGACGATTGCTACGTTGGTGTTCGGAACTATGCTGCGCCGCGATTTTCTGGCTCAATTTGCCCTGGCTTCTTCTTTCGCGTTAGAAACGGTGCATGCCGCGCAAGCGCCCGCACGTGAACCCGCGCTGAGCCTCGACGACGTCGTGAGACTCACGCACTCCGGGTTCCCCGACGAGATCATTATCACCAAAATCAAGAAGAATGGAAAGCCATTCGACTTAAATGGAGATGAGCTTGCCGACCTAAAGAAAGCAGGCGTCAGCGACGAGGTTGTGAAATACCTGCTCGACCCGTCGCTGCCTTACACACCGCCCTCGCCGCCGAACGCGGCCGCCAAAGCCGCAGAACCCGGGAAAAAATATCCTCCGGACGCGTATGCCAGCCACGTTCCGCCCGAACCCGGTCTTTATTTCTTTCGTTCTTCCACCGCGAGCGCAACAAAAATCGATCTTAAGCTTCTTCTCGCCCAACAATCAAAAAAGATTATCAAGAAGGGCAAACCAATCGGATACTTTGTTACCAGCTCCGCCAAAACACGCATTCATAATCCGCTGCAGACCTTCTACGTTCGTCTGCCCGAGGGAAAAGAGATTGAAGAGCTGGTGCTCGTGAACCTTTTGGATAAAGATGACCGACGCCAGTTGGATCTGAAAGCGGACGATATACGGCCTCGCGAATCGGTGGAAGTCGGCTCGCACCTGTTCAGGCTCACCCCGCAGAAACTTACACCCGGCGAGTATCTGTTCTTCTTTATCGGATCGGCGGAGCCGCCGAAAGGAATCTACGGCAAAGGCTACGATTTCGGGATCGACGCGTCCCCGGCCACCAGCAAAGCCAGCCGCTAGCGGCCAGCCTCCTATTTCACAACGAAGATCGTATCGCCTTTAATCGCCAGCCTGGCGTGCGCCCAATCGAAGCGCGGATCTGTGAATTCATCGATCACTTGCCCTTTATTGGTCGCGATGCGCACGCCTTGGGCAGTCGGAATCACATCCACGGAGTAAGCGGAATCACCGTCCGCAGCGCTCGCCACGACCGTCGATTTGGCCACTTTTCCATCGGCCTTTACCCGGCGAGTCAGCCGACTCTCCTGGAGCTCATAAGCGATCTCGGCGCTTGAAAAGAGAGTTTGCTTATCCACGGGACGGACAGTAAGCCGCCACTCAAACCGGTTGCTGCGCCGAAAGATTCCATGCTGCGTAGCTGCCGAATCGGAAAACGTAATCGCATACCGGTCTTTGTGTTTGACATCGAGAAAACCGGAGGTCTTTCCGGTCAGCCAGTGTGGAAATTTTTCCGCATCAAGCCCGTCCGGATTGACGAAGGCGTCCGTGAGCAATGCCGCTCTGGCGGCTTCCTTTTTCGCGACCGGCAGTGCTTCCAGATGCAGTTCGGCGCGCGCGACCTGTCCGCTTGACACCTCGATCTCTACTGTCTTCGTTTGATAATCGGCGGCTTTGCCTTCCACCTCGTAGGTGCCGGCTTTCACGCGCGCGGAGCTTCCCGCCGCGCCATCCTGCCACTCGCCTTCACCGGCACGCCGGTATCGGATGGTGGTGAAGACGGGCGTCGCCGCGAAGTTGATCGTTGCGAACGGTTTCAGCACAGCTTCTTTCCCTTCGAGCGCGATCGCCTTGCCCGCTGCAAACGGGCGCGTTATAGCAAGATCTTCAAAACCCGCTTTCCGCAAACCGATCTGATGATCGCCGGGAGCGACCGATGCGTGCAGCGCGCCGGATGAATCGAGCGTACCCAGGGGTTTGCCGTCTACCAGAACTTCGGTCCCGGCAATGCCGCCCCGGATAACGATTTCGGATGACCCCGACGTCAGCTCGATCGCCTGCTTCAGATCCTGCCCCTTCTCGATGTTGACCGTTCGCACATCGTCTGCATAGCCGTCCGCAACCAAACGAATTTCGTGGGTGCCCGCTGTCGCGGAAATGTGCCAGTAGCCCGGCCTTCTCGCTTTCTTCTCCCGGCCGTCAAAGAGCAATCTTGCACTCTCGACGCTTGTCGTCACCGTTGTCGAGCCCAGATTCGGATTTGCATGCAAAGAAACGAGCAACACCGGCGCGTTGCCGTGCGGCAACAGAATCGCTTCGCGCTTTTCCCCGGTTGCAACAGTAAGGATCGTCTGGTCGGGCTCGCTTCCCGCCAGATCGATCGGCGAGCCATCCTTCGTAATCGCAACAGGCGCCTTCCCTGCGACGCTAGCCGATGAAGCGGGCACGCTGCCGTACACTTTTGCATCACTTCCCAATGTGCTGGCCACCAGCGCAGGACCTGCGAGCGGAGCAACCACGGGAGCAGCGCCCTCGGCGGCCTGAAAGTCGACTTTAAAAAGATCGCCTGTATCATTGCGAGCTAAAAGCTCGTGCTTTGCTCCGTCGGCCGGCACTTGGAAATCGAGCAGGTCGCCCTGATCGAGTTTCCAGATCTCCCGTCCATCAAGCAGTATCCGGCCGCTGCGCTCGGCGGTTAGCACCTGCATGCGCAACGGCTCCGGCTCAAGCGCAAAAGTCCAGCCCTTTGCCTCCGGTGAAAGACCGCTCGCTGTTAGCGGCTTATATCCGGGCTTGGATATGGCCACGGCGTATGTTTTATCGGCTGCCAGCCGAAGAACCGGATCTGTTTCCGGATGGCCGTCCACGGTCAGCTTCGCACCTTCAGGACGAATCGTTACCGGGACGCTCACGAGTGTCGCGTTCTGCGGCTCGTGCCGGGGTGTCGGCGGTTTCCGATGATTGGCAAAGTACAGAATTATCGCTACCACTGCTAACAGAGCGGCCGCCGCCCCGGCCAGCCAGATCTTGGGATGCCGTCTGGCGGAGGTGACTGCTATTTCGGGAGGTCTCGCCGGCGGCTCCGGCATATTCACGGTTTGCCCGATCGAACGCGGAAACACTGCGGTGCGCTGATAGAGTGTCGTGAATCCGGTGTCAGCCGTTTTTACCGGTTCGGCTGGCAGCGGCTGCTCTCGGCTTGCTTTCTCCGAGCGCGCCTCTTTGTGCAATCCGCTCTGCAGGGTCGTCTGGTATTGCGTAAGACGCAGGTCATCCGGGTATTCCTTCAGCCCTTCGGTCAGACGCGCCGATGCACCCGAAAAATTCCCCGACATCTGCAACTCGCGCGCCTCCGCGACGCACTGCGTCACGTAATCTTTCCGCTTCGCCTCGTTGATCAGTGAGCGCAGCCGTTTCACCGCCGGATGCTGCGGATCGAGCTCATATGCTTCCTGCGCCAACGGCGCGGCCAGCTTACGATCCTTCTCTAAAAGAAGGCTGGCGCGCTCGACCAGCAGGCTCACAAGCGCATTGCGCATTCCGGCATTGCGCTCATCCAGTTTCAGCGCGCGTTCGAGTTCCGCGGTTGCTTCTTCAAACTGGCCCGCCGCCCGCAGCCGCCGCGCTTCGTCGAAGAGCCGTTCCGCCTCCTCAGTTCGTTCCAGGTTCTTGCGTGCATTGCGCTCCAGCACCAGCAGTTCCGAATCCTGCGAAAACTCGGCCAGTGCTTCCCCCGCGAGCCGCACGGCCTTTGCATACGCGCCGTTTTCGATCGCGTGGTCGATCTGCTCGATGAGACGCGCCTTCTTTTCTTCCTGGCCCTGCTGCTCGCGCCGTTTCTCGAGTTGCGCGATTTCCACTTCGATGCCCGGATACTGCGGATGGATATTCCGCAAAATTTTCCACTGTCCGATGGCATCCGCGAACTGGCCTTGCTCTTCGTACTGGTGCGCTTTCGCCGATATGGAGTGCACCAGTTCGCGCTGCTCGCGCGCCAGCCGCAAAGATTGCTGAAACTGCGCCTCCTGCGGATAGCGGCGGCACGCCTCCTCCAGAATGCTCACGCGCCGGTCCAGGTTCGGCTCCGCATCCACCGAGCGCCCCACTTCCGCAATGTAGGCCGAAAGCTCCTGCCGCTCCGATTGCTCAACTTTCAGCTTCAGCGCATGGAACTGCGCGCTTCCCGGATACTGCGCCAGCATCCGATTGCAAATCTCGAGAGCTTTTTCGAAATCCTTCTCGTTGAGCAGCCGCCGCCCATCTTCGTAGGCCTTGTCGATCGTGTCGCGCTCGGATCGCACACGGTTATAGAAGCTCTGATAAACCGCATCGCGCTCCGGTATGGCCGCACCCGGCGTGCGTCGCGAAACTTCCAGAATTTTTTCGAGTTTACTCAGAGCCGTACTGATTTCGCCGACCTGGTAGGCTCGCAGTGCCGAGCCGTAGAGCTGTTCTTTTTCTGCGCGCGCCTTCGCCGCTTCCTTTTCCCGAAGATCCACTTCGGCCAGCAGCGCCAGCGCATCCGAATCGTCGTAACGGATATGCAGCACTTCTTTAAGCGCCTGCCGCGCCTCGCCGAAGTCCTGCAGCTGCAGGTGCTGCCGCGCCAGCTTCAGCCAGTCTGAAATCTGGCGGCTGTTGCGCTCTTCTTCGACTCGCCGGCGCATCGCGAGGGCATCCGCGTTTTCCGGATCCAGTTCCAGAATTTCGCGCAGCTTATCGAGCGCCAGCGGAATCTCGTCCTGCTCCAACCGCGTCTGCGCGCCTTCGAAAAGCTGCCGGATACGTTTCTGCCGGACGGCTTCTTCAATCTGCGCCCGCAGCAGCGCAATCTCCGGATCGACGTTACCCTCCGCCTCGAGTTCGGTCAAAATTTCCGACGCAAAGGCACAATCGTCTTTCTCAAACGCCCGTCTGGCACGCTCGATCCGCGGCAAAATACGTGCAGTTTCAAACCGTTCGATCGACTGGCCATGATGCGCTTTTTGTAGTATCTCCGCGAATTCGCGCGCGCTGGCATACCGGTGCAGAGGCTGCTTCGCGATCGCCTTGTGAACGACTTTGCTCAGAAGCTGGGTGACCTTTGGATTTATTTCGGAAATCGACGGAGGCATCGACGTCCGGATCGCTTCGACCGTCCCCTCCACCGTGTTCTTTGCGAACGGCTTGCGCGCGGTAAACGCTTCGTACGCCACGACGCCCAGCGAAAAAATGTCCGATTGCACGGTAGGAGCCTTGCCCTCGGTCTGTTCGGGCGCCATGTACTGCCAAGTGCCTTTGTAGCCCGTCACCGACTTGGCATCCGCCGAATAGACCAGGCCGAAATCGATCAGCTTGGCCGTATCGTCTTCCATCACGAAGATGTTGCTGGGCTTCAGATCGCGATGAATCAATCCCGCTTTATGCGCCGCTTCGAGTCCGTTACAAACCTGGCACAGCATCCCGACGACGCGATCGACCGTCAGCCGATGCCCCGAATCTTTGATCAGCGTTGCCAGTGTCGTGCCCGGCAGCAGCGGCATGACGTAGCAGGGTTTGCGAATGCCTTCTTCTTCGATTTCATCTACATCGCGGATATCGACGATGTTCGGATGGCTCAGGCGCGCTAAGAATCGCCACTCTTTCTTGAACATCTCCACTGTGCGCGGATCGGACACATCGCGCATCGTCTTAATCGCGACAAAACCGCCCGTGCGGGTATCAACGGCGCGGTACACCAGGCCCATGCCGCCTTCACCCAGCAACTCTCGAAGCTCGTAGCGGCCTGCCACAATCTTTACCGGCATCTTCGCCTTTCCTACGGCGCTAACGACTTCAGGCATAATTCGCCTTTCCGACGTTTACTGCACTTCTTTAGCCGCAATACGGAATAGTATTGAGCTAGTAATATTCGAATGCGCCCTCTGCCCCCAGCCTAACGTGCACCGCTTTCAATTTCTCTCCGGCGGCCATTGCGGTGAGCACCTGCCGCGAAATATCGGGCAGCAGCGTGTTGGTCAGAATATTGTCGACATTGCGCGCCCCGCTTTCCACTTCCGTACAGCGGCGCGTCACCTCATCGATGACTTCCGAATCGTATTGTAAATCAATCTTATGATTTTCGAAAATACGCCGCTTGATCTTCGCAAGTTTCAAATCGACAATTTTGTTTAATGTCTCGTCACGGATCGGATAATAGGGCACAATCACCATCCGCCCCAAAAACGCCGGCTTGAAAATTTCGTTCAGCTGCGGCTTCAGCTCCTGCACAATTTCGTCCGCGCCGGGCAGGTTGTTCGGATCGGCGCATAGCTCCATCAGGTCTGCCGTAGCCGCATTAGTGGTCAGCAGAATGATGGTGTTTTTAAAATCGATTTCCCGCCCTTCGCCGTCCTCCATCATGCCCCTGTCAAAGACCTGGTAGAACAATTCACGAACGTCCGGATGCGCCTTCTCGATCTCATCCAGCAGCACCACCGAGTATGGCCGCCGGCGCACCGCTTCGGTCAGCACGCCGCCCTCGCCGAAACCCACGTAACCAGGCGGCGACCCTTTCAACGTCGAAATCGTATGCGCTTCCTGGAACTCGGACATGTTGATCGTGATGAGGTTCTGCTCGCCGCCGTACAACAGGTCCGAAAGCGCCAGGGCGGTCTCGGTCTTTCCGACACCGCTCGGCCCGACCAGTAAAAATACACCCACCGGCTTGCCCGGATCGTCCAGCGCAGCGCGCCCTGTCTGAATTCGCTGTCCGATGAGCCGCAGCGCATGATTCTGGCCGATCACTCTCCGCTCGAGATGACGATCGAGTTCAAGCACCGTGCCGATCTCGTCCTTGATCATCTTTCCCAGTGGAATTCCGGTCCACGCCGAGATGACCTGGCCTACAAGATGACCGTCGACGCAAACCTGCGTGAGTCCGCTTTCGCCCTGCAGCTCGTCCAGTTCCTTTGTCAGACTCGCCAGCTTGCCACGCAACTCGTTACCATTCTCAGCAACCGCCACGGCGGCAGCCGCTGAGCCGTCCTTTTGCGTTGTTGCATGCGCCGCAACCGGCTCGTTTTCCGTCAGCTTCTCGAGCTCGCTTCGGATCTGGCGAATCTCTCCGACAAGGGATTTCACCCTGTCCCACTTCGCCTCCATTTCGCCCCGTTCGGCGGTGAGCGCCGCTTTCTCCTGAACCACGGCGTCGATGCGCTCGGTGTGGTCTGCACCGGTGGCCGACTCGCGCCGCAGAATGCGTTCCTGCACTTCCAGGTCGGCGATGCGCCGTGTCAGATCTTCCAAGGCAGACGGTGTCGTGTTTTGCCCGAGCGCCAGGCGCGCGCAAGCCGTATCGAGAACGCTAACCGCTTTATCGGGCAACTGCCGTCCGGCAAGATACCGGTGTGAAAGCGTTACCGCCGCCGCCAGCCCATCATCAAGGATGCGAACATTGTGATGCTTTTCGAGCGCATGCACGATGCCGCGCATCATCACCATGCAGCGCGCTTCGTCCGGTTCTTCTACTTTCACGACTTGAAACCGTCGCGCAAGTGCCGGGTCCTTCTCGAAATATTTCTTGTATTCGGACCACGTTGTCGCCGCTATCGTGCGCAGCTCTCCGCGTGCCAGCGCCGGTTTCAGCAGGTTCGCCGCATCGTTCTGCCCCGCCTGCCCGCCTGCGCCGATCATGGTATGCGCCTCATCGATAAATAAAATGATGGGCACGGGCGATCGCTTGACCTCTTCAATCAAACCTTTCAGCCGGTTCTCAAACTCACCTTTGACGCCGGCACCTGCCTGCAGCAAAGCCAGGTCGAGCGCGCGCACCACCACATTACGTAATGGAACCGGCACGTCTCCCTGTGCGACACGCAGCGCAAAGCCCTCGACCACTGCAGTTTTCCCGACTCCCGCCTCCCCGGTCAGAATCGGGTTGTTCTGCCGCCGCCGCATCAGGATGTCAATGATCTGGCGAATCTCGGCATCGCGCCCGAGTACGGCATCGATCTTGCCCACGCGCGCGTTCTCGGTGAGATTTACCGTGTATTGCTCGAGATTCGGCGAAGGCCCCAGGCTCTTGCCGCCGATCTCGCCTTGCGGAACCTCTTTTGCGGTGGCTGTATTCTCGGCCGATCCGCCCACAATCTTCTGAAAATCGCGGCGGAGCACGCCGGGGTCAATCACCATCAACTCGCGCCGGATCTCCGCGCTGACCCGCGAATCGTCATCGCAAACCATGGCGACAACCACAAAGCCGGAGCGCAATTCCGCCGCGTTGTAATCAACCGAGCCGATTGTCCAGGCTTTCGTAAGCACGTTCAGCAGATGCGGGCTGAGCGCAGGCGTGCTCCCGTTTCCCCGCTTGAATTTGTCAAGCGCCCGGCCGATGGCGGCCTCCAGTCGCGAGCGGTCGATCTCAAAACGCCGCAGAATGTGATGAAGATCGCTATCCGGTTGATCGATCAGTTTCAGAAGGAAGTGTTCCGGCTCGATATCGTAATGCGTACGCGAAAGGCACAGTCCGGCGCCCGCTTCAAGCGCATTGCGCGTCGCCGTGTTCATCTTGCCAATGAGCGATTTCAGGCTGACGTTCATTCCAGAACTGCTTGCAACGAAACCACCAAACCCCGGCCCGGTTCCGGAACAACGCGTTATATGCTTACGTAATCCATTTACGAGATATTATGAAAGCGCTCGCCCCCGCCGTTCTGCTGATTCTGCTCGCTGGCTGTAACTTCGACACGTCCCCGCCCGGCCCGACGCGCGAAACCTCCGTTCATGTGGACATCAGCAACACGGACCGCGCGAACGTGGACCTCGACATGGCCGCGGGCGAGATGAAGCTGCGCGGCGGCGCCAAGGAGCTGATCGAAGGACGCTCCGAGTTCAATGTCCCGGCCTGGGAGCCCAAAGTGGACATTTCACGCAACGGATCGCACGCCGTCGTGAGGATCAGCCAGCCGCATGAGGCGCATCTGGGGAGCCACCGGCACTATCTCTGGGATTTACAATTCAACGATAAAGTTTTGCTCGACCTGGCAATTAAGTGCGGCGCAGGCCAGGCCAAACTCGATCTCGGCGAGCTTGCTCTGCGCAGCGTCGAAGTCCATATGGGCGCCGGCCAGGTCGATCTCGACCTGCGCGGCAAGCCGGATCGCGACTATGACGTGAACATCTCGGGCGGAGTCGGGCAGGCTACGGTCTACCTTCCGCAGGATGTCGGCATTTGGGCGGAAGCGCACGGCGGCATCGGCAGTCTTACGGTTACCGGACTCGAAAAGAAAGACAGTCACTGGGAGAATAGCCTCTACGATAAAGGCAAAGTAAACGTGCGCCTAAAGGTGCAGGGCGGTATTGGCGAGATCCGGATCGTCGGATGACCTACTGGGCCGGTCTGGTACTGACGCATGGCGCGGGTTCCAACAAAGACGCGCCGCTGCTCATCGCTTTGGCTCAGGTATTTCAAAGAACCGGGATTTTCGTCCAGCGCGTCAACTTGTCGTTTCGCGAACGCACACCATCCGGCCCTCCCTTGCCCGCATCCGCCGCCGAGGATCGCCAGAGTCTGCGTATCGCCGCCACACAAATGCGTGAACGAATCGCCGGCCCGGTCTTTCTCGGCGGACATTCCTACGGCGGCCGTCAATCGAGCATTCTGCTTGCCGAGGATAACACTGTCGCGCAAGCTCTCCTGCTGCTTTCGTACCCGCTGCACCCGCCGAAAAAGCCGCATCAGCTTCGCACTGCGCACTTCGACAATCTGCGCACGCCGGTGCTGTTCGTGCAAGGTACAAGTGATCCATTCGGCTCTATTGACGAGATGGAGACCGCGCTCGCGCTGATTCCAGCGAAGAAACACCTGAGCATCGTGGAGGGCGCCGGACACGATCTGGCGCGCGGGCGGTTCGATATTCAAAAATTTGTGGTCGAACCGTTTCTCGGCTTGATTGATTCGTCTGCTAAAATCCGCGCTACGGGGGTCTGATGAAACACAAGCTTCTCTTCCTTCTCTTTTTATGTCCTTGCGCTTGGTCGCAGTCTACCTATGGAACGCTGCTCGGCGTTGTCACGGATCCGAGCGGCGCCATCGTTGCCAATGCCAGCATCGAGGCGACTGAAACCAACACTGGCCTCAGCAAACAGACGACTACCAACAGCAACGGTACCTTCGAACTCCCGAACCTTCAGCCAGGCGTTTACGACGTCACCGCTATTGCGAGCGGCTTCGACAAGTACGTCCGCACGCGCGTGCCGCTCGATCCGCGCGCTTCCGTGCGTGTCGATATCGCGCTCAGCGTTGGCAGCACCCAGACAACGGTCGAAGTGCAATCCTCCGCGCCTGTGATCACGACCGAATCCGGCACGGTGAGCGATGTCGCAGCAGGCAAGGAGCTCAGGCAGCTTCCCATCAACTACCGCGCCAACAGCACTTCGCCGTTCAATGGCATCACTGTGCTGCCCGGCGTACAGGTGGATACCGGCGGCGCAACCGGCAGCGCCAGCTTTTCCATCTCCGGCAATCACCCCGCGCAGAACGAGATTTCGGTCGATGGCTTTTCTATTACCTCGCCGCGCTCCAACGGCCCGATGACCGAGGTCATGCCCTCCACCGAGCAGGTCTCTGAAATGCGCATTACTTCGCAGCTTGCACCGGCCGAATATGGACAGATCGGCGACATTGCGTTTATCGGCAAGAGCGGCACGAATCAGTTTCACGGGTCCGCCTTTGAATATCTGCAGAACGACGCCTTCGATGCGCAGCCCATGTTCACCAGTGGCAAGCCGAAAAAACGCAATAACGATTTCGGCGGTGCGTTTTCCGGTCCGGTGATTCTGCCCAAATACAACGGCCGCGATAAGACGTTCTTTTTTGTCGATTACGAGCGCAATATGCAGCGCAGCGCAACAGGTTTAGTCAACAATGTCCCGACGCCCGAAATGCTCGCCGGTGATTTCTCCGGCTTCGACGGCCCGTTAATCGACCCGCTGAGCGGACAGCAGTTTCCCGGCAACCGCATTCCTTCGAATCGGTTCAACCCGGTCTCGCAGAACATTCTAAACACGCTGTTCCCCGCCCCGACGGTGGCGAGCGCCGGACCGCTCGATCCGACCAGTAATTACCTCGTGAATATTCCGCAGCCCATCACCACCGATCTCTACGATATCCGCATCGATCAGAAACTCACCAGCAAGCAATCCATCTTCGGACGCTTCAGCTGGAAGAATCAGTCTGCGAGCTATCCGCAGGACCTGGGCACAAAAGCCGGGCCGGAAGATCAATCGGTCACGCCGCGCAGTGTCGCCATCTCGCACAATTACTCGATCAAGCCGAATCTGCTGAATGAATTTCGTTTCGGCTGGCTTACGCAAGCGACCAGCACCAGTTATCCGCAGTTTCCGGACGGCGCAAAACTGATTTCCGATCTCGGGCTCGGAGGCCTAGGACCGTTCCCGTCCGGCTCTGCGATTCCATTCTTCGGCTTTACCGGTTCATCGGGCCTGACCAGCGTAGGCGGCGTGCGCGGGCATGTGCTCGAAGAACACAAGATGCAGTTCGCCGATAACCTGACCTGGATCCGCGGCCGCCACACTATCAAGACCGGCTTCGATATTCGCAATTTGCAGAACTCCGATTACATCAACTTCACCCTCTCGGATAATTTCGGCAACTTCTATTTCAACGACACCTTCACCAACTACGATTTCGCCGACTTCCTGCTCGGCCTGCCGACCGAATCCGATATCGCTAACGCCGGACCGAACTACGACGGCCACGCGCGCGCCTACGGTTTCTTCGTGCAGGATGCGTTCAAAGTGACTCCCAAGCTGACGGTCGAATACGGCTTGCGCTATGAGTATCACCCGCCGTTCCACGACACGACGCTGCAAATGACCAATTTCGACAACATCACAGGCGCGGCCGTCGTCCCGAACCAGAAA
This sequence comes from Bryobacteraceae bacterium, assembly GCA_036557945.1. Taxonomy (GTDB): domain Bacteria; phylum Acidobacteriota; class Terriglobia; order Bryobacterales; family Bryobacteraceae; genus Bog-105. Next base: position 30,904 of record DATBGM010000020.1, read on the forward strand.
TCGCTCGCGCTCGCGGCTGAGCCGTTTCTGCAATCGGTCAATGCGTGCGGCCTGCCGGCGCCCAATCCCACCGACTACGGCCTCTTTCCCTGCACGCCGGTGCTGACTGCGAAACAGGCGGGCTATCCGGAATCGCTGCGCGTCTCCGACAAAACGAAATTTCTGCCGCGCCTCAGCTTCGCTTACCGCTTGAACGATAAGACCGTCATTCGCGCGGGCGGCGGCATGTTCGATCAGACTCTGCTCGGAGACATCTTCTATTCGCTGATTGGCATTCACACTTCCGATTACCGCACCTATTACAACTCGCTCAATAACAATCTCCAGCCCGCTTACCAGTTCCCTAACACGCACACGGGCGGCATCGGCGCGATTTCTGCAGCCGGCAATGCGGCGTTCGGCACCGCCAATCAGCGCGATCTGCGCGACCCCTATTCCGAGCAATGGAGCTTCACGATCGAGCGCGATCTGGGCGCGTCCACCGGTTTGCGCGTGACCTATACCGGCCTGCATTCGGTCGGGCTCATCGTCAGTCCCGACTGGAATCAGATTCCGGCACAGAACCAGCCCTACGATCCGGCCCAGAAACCATTCCCGAACTGGAGCGAAATCAAAACGCGCGTCAATGCCGGCACCTCGCAATATCACGGCCTCGAAACCGTCGTAACGCACCGCTTTACACAGGGAATCTTCTTCCAATCGAGCTACGTCTGGTCTAAGAATATTTCGAATGCCGAAGGCGATGCGCCGAACGCCGGCTTTGCGCCGGAAGAGGGTTACGGACGCATCTCCAATCGCTTCAACCTGAACGGGGATCGCGGCGATGTCTCCTTCACGCGCCGCCACCGATGGCTCACGACGGCCAATATCGAAATTCCCTTCGGGCGCGGCAAGCGCTACGGCGCAAACATGAATCGCGCGCTCGACGCCGTCCTCGGCGGCTGGCAGACGACGAACATCTTCATCTGGCAGACGGGCCCCTATCTCACTCCGACCTATTCCGGCGACAACGATCCTTCCGGGACAAACGCACCCAATCGCAGCGGTTCGCCGCATCCCGACCGCCTTCCGCTTTCGGCCTGCGACGGGCTCTCAACAAGTGAAGCGCGCGTCTTCCAGAACAATTGCTTCTTTTATGGCTGGAGCGGACCGATCGGGCGTTTCGGCAATTCCGGCAACAGCGTGGTTCAGGGTCCGGGCACAGTTGTCTGGAACACCGGACTCGCGAAGAATTTCCTGCTGACCGAAGCGCTGAAGCTGCACTTCGAAGCCACGTCCACCAATGCGCTGAATCATCCGAATCTGGGGGCGCCCGCCATGTCGGCCGGCAGATCGTCGTTCGGAACGATCAGTTCGCTGCAGGACCCGGAAGGCGCCGGCGCACGCGTGCTGCAGTTGGCATTACGGCTCGACTTTTGAAAGCGATTCTCGTACTCGCGCTGCTCGCGGCGCCGTACGGATATTTTCTAACAGGCAGCGCCGCCGATGTTCACACGGGCACGGCTCCCGGATTCGCCCTGGTGGGCGGGGGGAAGGATGTCGACGATGTGTACCGCTGGCTGATTCAAAAATCCGGCGGCGGCGACCTGGTCGTTCTTCGCGCTTCGGGCGGCAACGGGTACAACGACTATCTCTTCCACCTCGGCAAACTCGATTCGGTCGAGACACTGGTAGTCGCAAACGCAGCCGCCGCGCACGAGGAAGCAGTCGCCCAGAAAATTCGCAATGCCGAAGCGCTCTTCATCGCCGGCGGCGATCAGTGGAACTACATCCGCTACTGGAGCCACTCGCCCGTGAGCGAAGCAATCCAGTCGCTCATTGACCGCGGGGTTCCCGTCGGTGGTACGAGCGCCGGGCTTGCCGTGCTTGGCGAATACGTTTTCACAGCGGCCGAAGACACAGTCACATCCAGCCAGGCGCTGGCCGATCCTTTCGACAAACACGTAACCATCGGAACCAATTTTCTCCACATTCCGCTGCTACGGAACACGATCACCGACAGCCATTTCAAAGCGCGCGACCGGCTGGGCCGAAGCCTGGTTTTTCTCGCGCGCCTGCTGCACGACGACAAGCTCTCGGAAGCCCGCGGCATTGCTATTGATGAACGAACCGCCGCTCTCATTGAACCGGACGGCGCATTGCGCGTAGCCGGTTACGGACACGTTTACTTTCTCCGCGCGCGTCAACCGGCCGATGTCATAAAGCCCGGCAATCCGCTGACGATGTCCGGGGTAGAGGTCTATCGCGCAGCGCCCGGGTCGCGGTTCGATTTAGGGCACTGGACCGGCGCGCAAGGAACCAGCTACGAGCTGCGCATAGAATCCGGCCGGATCGTTTCAACGCAGTCCGGCGGAGCGATTTACTGAGCTTTTTTGGTTAAGTCGGCTCAACCAGTTGCTCGACATTCACCGAATAAATGGCCGACTTTCCTTCCCGGTCGCTTTGAAAATAGACCCGCCTGCTATCAGGCGAAAAGACGGGCCGAGCCGAAGCCGGATTGCTCGCGTGATGCTCGCAAAGCGTCATCTCACGGTGCGGATTGCGCAACAGCAGCACGATATTCGGCTGCGCCTTACTTTTACTCGCTCCGACGAAGACCGAATCGTTGCGGTTCGGTGAAAACGCCGCGAATTGGCTCGTCGCCGCCACACAGCGTTCAATCCGCTCCTCCGGATTCACCTCGCGCAGTTCTGCAACAAACACGTTATTCACCGGAACATCACGCAAAAACAGCAGCGAAGATCCATCGGCTGACCAGAACGGATTGCCGACACGCCCGCTTGCGAGCAGGACAGGTCGTGCGCCGGAACCGGCGACCGAGGCGTACCAGAATTCGTGCTCGTCGGCAGACGATTTTCGGCCAAATAAACAACCGCGCCCGCCGGGCCTCATGACGCATGGCGTGATGGCATCTTCCGCGAGCAGATTTTCGCCGCGGTCGAGAAGTTGCAGCAAGCGCCCGGCGCGCAGCGCAAACAACTCGTTCCGTGAACTGCCTAACGCGTACGCGCTTACGTCCTCCGCCAGCGTTTCCGGCTTTTTCACGTCATGTTTGCTATTGACCGCAACCTGGCATAACCGGCCACTATCGATAAAGAACAGAAAACGGCCCTGCGCATCCAGGCTCAGGGAATTGGTATCCAGCGCCCCGGCTTCCGCAACCTGGCGGATAGCTCCGGTTCGTAAGTCGATCTGAAACGGCGCCATACGCCCGCCCGCCCGGTCGGACGAACAGTAGAGCATACGCGGTTTTAACGAAACGAAGCCACGATCCGGCGCCGGCAGCACATCATTGTAAGCCGGCGTCGTCAGCCGCACGACCGGCACTTCGGTGGTCGGATCGGCAAAACGCACAAACTCGCCGGCTTGGGGAAGCGGCGGACTTTTTTGGGAGACAACGGCAGCGCTTACAAAGCCGGGTAGCAGACCTAGCCAGCCGCGGCGCGTAATCGGCCTATTCACTCCAAACTCATTCACTACTAACGGAAGACGTTCAGGGCGCAGGCCCTGTTGCATTACAGCCCCATCTTAAAGGCCAAGGTCGCTGGCATGGGTCGCGCTGCGCCTCTGCGGATTTGGCCCTTTGGCCAGATAGCGGTACGGATTGACCGGCGTCCCGCTGAGGCGTACTTCATAGTGAACGTGCGGACCGGTGGCGTGGCCGGTGGCGCCGGAAAGCGCAATCACCTCACCGCGCCGCACCGCCTGGCCGGGAACGACATCATATTGCGAAAGATGTGCGTAATAGGTCTTGAGCCCGTTGCCGTGATCGATCACGACCAGCTTGCCGTACTTGCCGCTCCAGCCCGCGCGTTCAACAACGCCATCGGCGGTGGCGTGCACCGACGATCCTTTCGGCACCTGCAGGTCAACGCCGGTATGAAACGCGCCTTCGCCCGAAAACGGGTCCGACCGGCCGCCGAACGAGCTTCGCAAAACACCGATCACCGGCCAGAGACTGGGCTGGTTGTGCGATTGCCAGCGGAACGCATAATGATGATAGATTCCGTCAAACGAAGCCGATTGCAGAAAGTTATACTGCTCGATCGATTCGTGCAGATTGGCCATCGAATCCGAATCCATGGGCGTTCCATCTAGGAAGCCAAGAGGCTGGTTGATGCCGTAAGCCACCGAGACTTCGCTCGCGAGTACTTCGAGCGATGCCATCTGTACCTTATGCTGGTTCGCCTGGCGCTGCAGGTCCACGTAGCGGACTCGGAGATGATCCAGATCCGCCCGCAGGCGATCAAACTGGGAAACTTTCCAGCTCATCCGCAAATAGCTGAAAGAAAGCCCCGCGACCACGAGCAAAAGCGCAACCACCGCGCCCGCCAGCCACAGCAGCGATTTGTAGGTGATTTCGATCCGCTTGACCTGGCCGTGCAGGGAATGTGCGAGGTCGAGAATCAGACAGCTTTTATGCATGTTCCACCTTCCGCCTCGCTGAAAACCACGGGCTCTTCCACCGGCTCCTCGGTACTCGTAACGAACTACGCCTACAGGTTATAGGTCTGCAAACGAAGTTTCAGACTACAACCCCATCATAAACCTTGTCAATACTTCGTAAACGTAAGATATTGAACGCAAATAGCCGACGGGCATTTTGTGACCCGGTGTTCAGCGATGCGGAACGCCGCCGGATCAGAGACGAGCAAGCCGGTCAAAACCGCCGGGACCGCTACCAAGAGGAGGGACCAGACAGCCACTCTTCTGCGGAATGCTGAACCATTATTTATTCCGAATTCAGCGCGCCGGCAGCGGGCAGCATCAGGAGATTGGGGAAGATAAGCAAAAAGCAGCGCCGCGGTTCGCGCCATTAGCACCGTACCTAGTACGATACTTCGCCTTCACGCGGGACCGGATCGGCGTCGCGCTACGGCGGAGTTCGTTTGGCAAAAAAGCCCAATCAACTCTGAAGCAGGCCAACCCGGCAGCCGGCATATCCTTTCGCCAGTGAGTCCGTAAACGCGAGTATCTTAGCTGCTCTGCTCGGTTCACCGGCGCTATCATCGTTCGGTGATTCGACGCCTGCGGGCTGGTAATTTCTGGACTGTGGCCGCCGTCTTGCCCCGCGCGGACAGCAAGCTGGCATTCACTTGGTGGACGCTGCTCATTCTGCGCGGCGTGCTTCCCGCCGTCTTCTCCGTGGTGATGGGCGTACTCGTTGGCGCGATCCAGCACAAGACAGATCCCGCGCGCCCGTTGCTCGTTTTCGCAATCGTCTTTCTGCTGCTGCAAGTTCTTCCGCCGATGCACCGCGCCGCGGGAGCGAACCTCGGCAGCCGGACCTCGGCGTGGCTCTACGATCGGCTTACGGCGGCGTGTGTTGCTCCGCCCGGCATGGGTCATCTCGAAAATCCCAAGCTCACGGCCGATCTGACGATGGCACGCGATTTCGACCTCGGCATCACCGGCCCGCCGATGGCGATTTCCATGGATTTTATTGCAAGCGGGCTCATCGAGATGGTGGGAGGGATCGCCTCCGCACTGGTGCTCGCGGCATATTCCTGGTGGGCGCCGCTGCTGCTCGCAGGAGCGTGGATCGCCACTCACTACCTGCTGCGCGAGAGCGCAATCTGGCGCGACCGCAACACCGAAGAAGTCCGCCAGGCGCAGCGCCACGCCGACTACGCCTATCGCCTGGCGGTCGAGCCGCCTGCCGCAAAAGAGCTGCGACTGTTCGGTTTGGCAGATTGGATTGTCGACCGTTTCCGCGCCCGCCGCCGTCAATTATTCGAGCTGCGCTGGGAAGCGACACGTCTGCGCGAGCGGCCGCTCGTCTGGAGCATTCTGCTCGTACTGGCCGCAAACGCCGTGGTGTTCTGGTCGATGGGCGCGGCGGCTCTGAACGGACACTTGACGCTCGCGCGCCTGGTCACGTTTGCCAGCGCGGCCATCGGTACCAGCATGATCGCTTTCGGCGGCCTCTCCTGGGCGCTCGACGGCACGGCAGCGCCGATTGCGGCGGTTCAACGTCTCGGCGGCACCATGCAAAGCGAGGGCGCACTGCAGCAAGGACAACAGCCTGCCCTCGGGATGCCGGCACGCGAAATACGGTTCCGGCAGGTGACGTTTGCCTATGCGAACTCGAGCGAGCCGGTCTTGAAAGATTTTGATCTCACGATTCCCGCCGGCTCCTCGCTTGCCATCGTGGGGCAGAACGGCGCCGGTAAGACCACTCTCGCGAAGCTGCTCTGCCGTCTCTACGATCCCCAGCAAGGCGCTATTGAGATTGACGGCGCCGATCTGCGGAAACTTTCCATCCAAAGCTGGCGTTCACGCGTTACCGCCGTCTTCCAGGATTTCATCCGCTTCGAACTCTCACTGCGCGAGAATGTCGCGCCCGCCGGCGCTCCCGATGAAATCATTCGTGAAGCGCTGCGCGAGGCAGGCGCTGCACACCTGGCAGAACTGGATACCGTGCTGGCGCGCGGTTATCCGAACGGGACGGACCTCTCCGGCGGCCAATGGCAGCGGATCGCTTTGGCGCGCGCCCTCTGCTCGGTAAAACTCGGCGCCGGGCTGGTGCTGCTCGATGAACCAACGGCTCAGCTCGACGTGCGCGGCGAAGCGGAGATTTTTTCGCGTATTTTGCAAGCCACGCGGCATGTGACGACGATCTTGATCTCGCATCGCTTCTCCACCGTGCGCCATGCCGATCGGATCTGCGTACTAGAGCACGGTAAGGTTGTCGAGCTCGGCACGCACCAGGAGCTGATGACCGCGGGCGGGCGCTATAAGACGATGTTCGAAATGCAGGCTTCGCGCTTTGACGAAGACGAGGAGGAAGGAGGAGCAAAGCTTGATGTCCTCGACTGAGACTTCCAAGATCGAGCCGATGCCCGCTGCCTTTCCGGCGATGTGGCGCGCGCTGGTGCGTGCGCGCGAAGCCGAACCGACACTGCTGTTTGTCTCCTTTTCTCTTGCGCTTCTGGCCGCTTTGCCGGACGCGCTGCTCGCGCTCTGGCTGAGTCTGCTCGCCGATGGACTCCTGGCCGGCCGGCGCATGGAAGTGCTCGGCGCTTGTCTCGGCTTAGGCGTTTCAGCCGCGGCGACCTGGTTTTTGCGAGTGATCAGCGACCGCACGCAGCGCCGTTTCCGCGAACGGCTCACGATTACGCTCGAAGCCCATGTAGCGCGGCTGCAGGCCGCAGTCGCCGGTATCGAGCACCACGAGCGCCAGGAGTACGTCGATCGCCTCGCCATGCTGCGCAACCAGGTCTTTGTGCTCGATCACATGTACTGGTCGCTTTTCACAACCTGCGGGTGGATTCTGCGCCTCGCGGTTACACTTGTTCTCCTGATATCGATCCATCCTGCGCTAGCACTGCTTGCGGTCTTCGCCCTGCCGACGGTTTTTACTTCGACCTGGCGGCCTGAAGTGGAACGCAAGGCCGATGAGCGCGGCGCCTGGGCCAATCGCCTCTCCCGTCATCTCTTCGACATCGCCACTACCGCACCTCCCGGCAAGGAAGTGCGTGTCACCGGCATTGGAACAAAGTTAATGGATCAGCGCCGTGCCACCTGGGAACGCTGGTTTGCTCCGGTAGCCGCAGCGCGCAACGGCAGCGCTCTGTGGCACTCACTCAGTTGGGCACTGTTCGCGGCTGCCTACATCGGCGCTGTGGTCTTTGTGGCGTCCGTATTGAAAGCGTCACCCGGTTCCGTGCTGTTAGTGCTGGCGGCAGGCGCGCGCCTCTCCGCTTATATCGGCGCGACGGTCGGCGAGATCGGCTTTCTGCGCGGCTTCTGGCTGGATGGTTCGCGCCGCCTCGCCTGGCTGGAAGACTATGCGGCGCGGCAATCCAAGAATGCCGATATGCCCGCGCCGGATGCGCTGGGCCAAGGCATCCAATTCGAAGAGGTATCGTTTGCGTACCCCGGCACGGATCGTCTGGTGCTCGAAAATATCAATCTGCGCCTTGAACCCGGTTCCGTAGTCGCAATTGTCGGCGAGAACGGCGCCGGCAAGAGCACGCTTATCAAGCTGCTTTCCAAGCTGTATCCGCCATCGAGCGGGCGCATTCTTATCGACGGAGTCGATCTCGCGCGCATTGCGCCGGAAACCTGGCGGGCGCGACTCGCCGGCGCCTTCCAGGATTTCTTCCGCTTCGAATTTCGCGCGCTGCACTCGGTCGGTCTGGGCGAGCTTTGTTTGCATGAGAACGTGCCCGCAGTCGAAACCGCAGTTGCTCAGGCGGGTGCCGAAGACATTGTGCATCATCTTGCGCAGGGCCTCGATACCCAGCTTGGCCCGACCTGGCCCGGAGGCGTCGATATCAGCTTTGGCCAGTGGCAGAAGCTCGCGCTCGCTCGTGGCTTCATGCGCCAGCAGCCGCTCCTCCTGATCCTCGATGAGCCAACCGCAGCGCTCGATGCTGAAACGGAACATGCACTCTTCGAGCGGTTTGCAGCGGCCGCCCGGCAGCGTACTTCCGACGGTCGCATCACGATCCTTGTTTCCCACCGCTTCAGCACAGTCCGCATGGCCGATTTCATCATTGTGCTGGACGGTGCGCGCGTCGTCGAATCCGGCTCGCATCAGGAGCTCATGCTTAAAGGCGGCCAATACGCCGAACTTTTTGGCATTCAGGCGGCTGCGTACCGCTAATTGCGCAGCGGCAGCAAACTCCGCACTCTGCTGTCTCGCGCATAGAGGCCGGCCCAGGCGAGCACGCCAAGAATCACCGTCGTGATCCAGGATAAATCGCCAACTCTCACGTTGGTAGCGGTAGCTCCGCCCAGGTAGGCCGTCACCAAAATCGCCCCGAGCACGGCCGTACGCGGTATCGCGTATAGAATCGTACAGATCAGCTCCAGCGCGCCGATCGTTACAATGAGCCCCTCGGCGTATCCGTAATGAGCAAAGCCTTGCAGCACTGCGGGCGGTTTGGCAAATTTCATAACGGCACTCAGCAGCAGCAGCAGAATCGGAATCGCGCTCAGCACGCGGCCTGTCCATAGCATCCCCTTCGAACCAGGTACAGCCGTGATCGTCTCGTTCATGTTCGCTCCTTCGTAAAAAGATCGTTTCAGAATGGCTAAAAACGACAGCGCGCGCCTCGAAAGACGGCTTAAGTATCATGATTGAGGCCGAGCTTCAAAAGATGCCGAAACTTCATCCCGATCGACTCTTCCCGAGCGACCCCGAAACCAGAACAATCGCACGCCGGTTGTATGAATCGATCGTAAATTTACCCATCATCAGCCCGCACGGCCATACGCAGGCCGAATGGTTCGCGAAAGATCAGCCGTTTCCCAATCCGGCCGAGCTCTTTATTGTTCCGGATCACTATATCTATCGCATGCTTTACAGCCAGCGCGCGATTCGCATGGAGGATCTCGGCCTAGGTGGAACAAAAGGCATCGAACCGCGCGAGCTGTGGCGGACGTTCGCGGCCAATTATTATCTGTTTCTGGGAACGCCCACCAAGCTCTGGCTCGACTTCGCTTTCGAGAATCTGTTCGGCATCGAGCCGGCGCTGTCCGCCGAGACCGCCGATCTCTTCTACGACAAAATTTCCGAGAAGCTCACGACCCAGGAGTTCCTTCCGCGCGCACTCTACGAACGATTTAACATGGAAGTGCTCGCGACCACGGATTCCGCAATCGACACGTTGCCGTATCACGAATCGCTTCGCAAATCCGGCTGGCGCGGCCGTATTCTCCCCACGTTCCGGCCCGATGCAGTGGTCGATCCCGATTTCGCTGGATTTGCCGGCAATATTCAGAAGCTTGGTTCGCTTTACAACGAAGATACGCAGAATTGGAACGGCTATCTGAGCGCTTTGCGTAAGGCGCGCCGCCATTTCAAGCAGCTCGGCGCTACGGCTACCGATCACGGACACCCCACTGCCAGAACGGCAAACCTTAGTAAGGATGAGGCCGCGGCGCTGTTTCGAACGGTTCTGCAAGGAGATGCGCCGGCAGCCGAGCGCGAGCAGTTTCGCGCGCAGATGCTCACCGAGATGGCACGCATGAGCATCGAAGACAGCCTGGTGATGCAGATTCATCCCGGCAGCTTCCGCAACCACAACGAAGCGCTTTACAGAAACTTCGGCCGCGACGTAGGCGCCGATATACCGACTCCCACGGATTACGTGTACGGGCTGAAACCTCTGCTCGATGAATTCGGGAACGATCCGAGTCTCACAATCATTCTCTTTACGATCGACGAATCCGTCTACAGCCGCGAGCTCGCGCCGCTCGCGGGTCACTATCCTTGTTTACTGCTCGGGCCGCCGTGGTGGTTTCAGGACAGCCCCGAAGGCATGATGCGCTTCCGCGAATACGTCACGGAAACCGCCGGCTTCTACAACACCGCCGGTTTCAACGACGATACGCGCGCTTTTCTCTCTATACCGGCGCGTCATGATGTTGCGCGCCGCATCGATGCTGCGTTTCTCGCAAGACTGGTCGCTGATCATCGCCTGGAAGAAAGGGAAGCATTCGATCTTGCGTTTCAGCTTACCAACGGACTCGTCCGAAAGGCATACCGGCTTTGAAAACTGCGAAAAGCGCGAGCGAGCAGATACGCGAACCAGCTCCAGGGCGCATCGGCCGCGTACGCTGGACGATCTGCGCGCTGCTTTTTTTTGCTACTTCCATTAACTACCTGGACCGGCAGGTGCTCGGCATCCTGGCACCCGTCCTCCAGCACGATATTGGCTGGACCGAGCAGCAGTACAGCTACATCATCAGCGCCTTTCAGATTGCCTACGCAATCGGCCTGATCGTCGCCGGGCGAATGGTCGATCGAGTGGGCACGCGCATTGGTTACGCCGTGATCATGGTTATCTGGAGTCTCGCGGCGATGGCGCACGCCTTTGCACGATCGGCCCTCACCTTTGGTATCGCGCGCTTCTTCCTCGGACTCAGTGAGGCGGGTAACTTCCCGGCAGCCGTTAAGGCCACCGCCGAGTGGTTTCCGCAAAAAGAACGTTCCCTCGCCACAGGCATCTTCAATTCGGGGACCAACGTGGGCGCCGTACTCGCGCCCGCCATCGTGCCCATCATCACCATCAAATTCGGCTGGCCCGCGGCATTTCTTGCAACCGGCGGCATTTTCGGCTTGATCTGGATCGTCTGGTGGCTATGGCGCTATCGGCTGCCGGGCGAGCACAAAGGTGTCACACGCGCTGAATACGATTACATTCATAGCGACGCGCCTACTGCTGCCGCGCGCATTCCGTGGACCCACCTCCTCGGCTTCCGGCAGACCTGGGCTTTTTCCATCGCAAAGTTTCTGACAGATCCGATTTGGTGGTTTTATCTTTACTGGCTGCCTAAGTTCTTCGACAGCCGCTTTCACCTAGGCCTGTCGGAGCTCGGCTTGCCGTTGATCGTCGTCTACAACTTCTCCGCCGTGGGCAGCATCGGCGGCGGCTGGCTCCCTGCCTTTCTAAACCGCCGCGGCGTTCCAATGGCCAAGGCTCGTTACCTGGCCATGTTGATTATGGCTTTGCTGGTTTTGCCGATCTTCTTCGTCGGAAAGCTCTCGACAGAATGGTCGGTGGTTGCGCTGCTCGGGCTTGCGACTGCGGCGCATCAGGGCTGGTCCGCTAATCTCTTCACTACCGTTTCCGATATGTTCCCACGCCAGGCGGTAGGAGCAGTTGTCGGAATCGGCGGTATGGCCGGGTCCGTTGGCGGCGTTCTCTTTTCTCTCGGAGTTGGCTACTTACTGACACTTACTCATAGTTACGGACTTCTGTTCGCTCTTTCGGCAAGTGCTTATTTGATAGCCTTGTTTATTTTCCGGCTGCTCGTCCCACGACTCACGCCTGTCAGCGTCAACATCACAAATGCAGAACAATCGACTTACTAAGTACTCCTTCGGCGTAGGTGACCGGTTCGCTCAGGAAGCCGAAGCGCAGCTTCTGGCATTCGAGAAAGCGGCTCAGGCCGGAGTCGATATTACTCCTGTATGGAACAAATCCAACCGCGAACACGTTATCGTCGGTTCGGAACCGGCGGAAACTCGCCAGGCTGTCGAAACAGCGGTCAAAAAATGCGCCTGGAGCAAGCCCTACTTCTGTGATGCCGACCATATCAATCTGCAGACGGTTGATCGTTTTCTGGAGCCATGCGATTTCTTCACTATCGACGTCGCTGACCGCATCGGCCAGCCGGTGGATCAAGCCACTCTGCAATCGTTCATCGCGAGGCATCCCGAGCTAAAGCACAATGGCGGAACTCTCGAGACTGCGGCAAATAAGTACCTTGCCGCCGTCAGACATGCCGCCGAAATCTACTCGCACATTGAGAGCGCCAAGGGACGAGGCAACTTCATCACCGAGATCTCGATGGACGAAACAGATTATCCGCAGACACCAGCCGAACTGTTGATCATCCTGGCGGCCGTCTCCGACCATCGCATTCCGATTCAGACAATCGCTCCTAAATTCAGCGGACGGTTCAATAAGGGCGTCGATTATGTGGGAGATCTGGCGCAATTCAAAACAGAGTTCGCCGAAGACATCAGCGTCATCCGGCACGCGGCCGATAACTACGGCCTGCCCGCGGATTTGAAGCTGAGCGTTCACTCCGGCAGCGACAAGTTTTCTATCTACCCGGCGATAAACGAGGTACTTAGACAAACGGGCGCCGGTGTACATGTAAAGACGGCAGGAACAACCTGGCTCGAAGAAATAATCGGGCTCGCAGAAGCGGGCGGAAACGGTCTTGCACTTGCCAAAGAAATTTACTCCGAAGCATACGGCAATCGCGAGGAACTCTGCGCGCCGTACGCGGCTGTGATCGATATTGATTTGAAGAAGCTCCCGCCGCCGGCCGCCGTGAATGGATGGTCTTCTGAACAATTCACAGCGGCTTTGAAACACGATCCCAAAGCGGCCGGGTACAACAGCAGCTTACGGCAGCTTCTTCATGTCGCTTTTAAAATTGCCGCCAAGATTGGGCCGCGCTTCCTACAGATGCTCGCGGCAAATCGCACAATTATTGCGAAGAATGTAACGGCAAACCTGTTCGAGCGGCATATTAGCCCAATTTTTCTTGGCTGAGGCCGGGAATTAAGCTCCCGGCCCCTCGTATAACTGTCTCAGCTCACATTCGCCATCGCCGGCGACACTGAGGAACTCTTTCACTGACTGAACCGCCTCTTCTTTCGAGCTTACCTGCAAAATCGCCAGTCCGCCCACTACTTCCTTCGTCTCGCTAAATGGTCCGTCCGTCACCGTGACCTTCCCGTTCGAAAGCCGCACGCGCGCGCCGGTCGCGCTGGGCATGCAGCCCTCCGCACTCAGCAGAACACCTTTTTTCATCCATTCCTCGATGAGCTTGCCCATTCGCTCCATCTCTTTTTGCGAGGGCATCTCCCCGTCCTTGCTGTTCTTATAGATGCTTAAAAATCGCATGTAATTTTTCTCCTGTTCTCGATATCTACTTCTTCTTCGCCAGTTCCTGTTCCAAGTTACGCGCTCGCTCTATTGCAGGGCTCGCGTCGAAATCGTCCAACTCAAAAAACTGCCGCACTTCGATCTCTCCCGCACCGCCCGGATGCGGCGCAGGGGCACGCTTCGCCCATTCGACGGCCTCTTCGCGCGATTTCGCCTGAATGATCCAAAAACCGGCGATCAGCTCTTTTGTCTCGGCAAACGGCCCGTCGATCACGGTTGGCTTGCCGCCCGAATACTGGATGCGCGCACCTTTCGAACTAGGCTGTAAACCGGCCGCGTCGAGGAGCATTCCGGCTTTCATCAATTCCTCGTTGTACCTGGTCATTGCCGAGATCAGCTCTTCCGGCGGCATCACACCAGCTTCCGAATCTTTGCTCGCTTTCACGATCATTATGAATTTCATCTTTCTTCTCTCCTTTTGTGCACTCGCTTCAAACAAGAAATCCGGACACCGCCGCAGCCAGCGCCGGGGATGAAAAAAGGGTGTAGTGTGTCACGCCAGGCAGGATCGCGAGGCGCGCTTTCGAGATGCCCGACCCATCCCAGCCGCCATCCTTCTTCCCACCGCCCAGCAGTTCAAAGAACTGCACCGCGTGCGCCGGGCTGACGGCATCGGCATCGCCAAATACCAACTGAACAGGCATGTGCAGCGCGTCGACTTCTTTCGACCAGTCATACTCCTGCCGCAACAGCACGCCGGCCTTATCCAGCAGAACCGGCCAGTCGGCCGGCCGCGGCGCAATTTGCAAATAGAGTTGATACATGGGCGTCTTTTTCATGCTTTCCGCAGCAGCCGCGCTCACCTGCGACATGCCGGCGCGGATCTCCGGATACCATCCGGCGCTCTTATAAGCGAAGGACGTGACCACAAGCTTTTTGACGATCTCCGGATGGCGAATTGCCGTCCGGAGCGCCACACCGCCGCCCAGCGAGTAACCCATCACATCCGCGTCCGCGATTCCGAGATATTTCAGCAAACCGGCCACATCATCCGCCATTGCGTCAAAGCTCAACGGACGATCGATATCGGCCGTTCTCCCGTGCCCTTGCAGATCCATCGCAATGACGCGCCGCTCTTCTGCGAGGCGCGTGAGGTTCTCACCGAACATGGCCGACGCGCCGAGCCCGCCGTGCAGTAAGATCAGCGGCTCGCCGGCGCCGTGAATTTCGTAGTACAGTTTCAGGC
>DATBGM010000021.1:0-35968 GCA_036557945.1 Bryobacteraceae bacterium
GCGATCCGATCGAGATAGGGAAGCTGCTGTCCGCCCTGATCGCGTTTCCAGTAGTACGGATTACGTTCCAGCACAAGGTGCTGTCCGGGAACGTACTCTTTTAACCGGAACGGACCGAGACCGGCGATCTCGGCGGGAGGAGTACCTGTTGTCCAGGCATTTTGCAATGTGCCCTGCGCGAGACGAGCCTCCAGGAGATGACGGGGCAGCATAGCGATGCCATCGAAGAGGCGCTCGGCGGCAGCGTAAGGGCGCGCCAGCGTGAACACGACCGTATATGCATCAATCTTTTGGACGAGGATAGGCTTTCCGGAAATGATGAGCAGGTCTCGCTGCGGAGATTGGACACGCTCGTCCAAATAACTGCGAAAGGAAAACAGGACGTCATCGGCATCAAACGGCGCGCCGTCGGAAAAACGGACTCCTTGCCGCAGATGAAGCATATAGCGGCGACCGCCTTCGGTGACTTCCCAGGAGCTGGCGAGTGCGGGCTCGGTTTGTTGCGAAAAATTATTGATGTGGATTAAATCGGCCGATATAAGTCCGACGATTCCGCGCGAGCTTGTGTCCGAAACGACGAGAGGATTTAAAGTCTTGGGCTCGGAATGCAGGGAAATAATCAGTGTTCCGCCGCGCCGGGGAAACTCATTCGCGCGGCTGTTACCGATCAGGAAAAGGAAAAATAAAAAGTTAAGTCCGTTTGCAATAGCAGCTATTAAACGCATCGTGCTCGGTGATCGGGCGAAACCGGATGATTTCTAGAGTCTAACGCGGTTTCCTGAAACGATTAAATCTGAGGTGCGTCCGGCGCATGCCGCGACAGAATTTGATGGTAGGCGAGAAACATTACGATCAAAGCGGCGGCAGGCGCGAACATCCACCAGCAGGACTCCAAAACATAACCCTGTTGCAAGGCAGCTAACATATTGCCCCAGCTTGGCTCAGGCTCACTGACGCCCAATCCAAAGAAGGAAAGCGTGACTTCGGCCAGGACGTATTGGGGAACGTACAGGGCCGTTTGTGTTACAAGCACACCCGCCGCCGACGGCAGAATGTGCCTGCGCAAAAGATAGAAGTTGGATGCGCCGAAGCCTCGCGCCGCCGTAACGTAATCGCGCTTCTTTGCGCTCAAAACAACGCCGCGAAGCAGACGCGCCGGCCGCGGCCAACCAAACAAACCCAGCAGGGCGATCAAAAGTAGAAAGACGGCGTTCGCTTCAATATGCAGCGGAAGAAGCGATCTCACGGCCAGCAAAAGATATAACCAGGGTACGCACAAAAAGATTTCGCATACGGCCATGATCGTGTCGTCCACCCATGCGCCTAGGTAGCCGGCAAACGCTCCGAGCAGCGTTCCCAGACTCAATGAAATGGCCGCGCCAAGAAGGCCTGCAAAGAGCGAGATCTGCCCACCGAAAAGAAGCCGTGAGAATTCATCCCGGCCATAGCCGTCGGTGCCGGCCAGAAAGATTTGAGCAGGCGCATCGATTCCGAAGAGATGTAGCCTCGAAGAGCGTATCCCCCAACCGGATGTTTTTTCGTCCGCCACAAACAGGCGAACCGGAAATGTCGCGGTTCGATCCTCTTCATATTCATTGAAGGTGCCGGGCCGATGCCTTAGCTTGTAGACAAAGGGACGAAGGTGAATACGCTGCTGCGCGTCCACAAGATGAAGCCGGACGGGTGGCGCCAGCGGGAATGCACGATTCTGGTTGGCATAGCCGTAAGGAGCGAAAAAACCGGCAAAGAGAATGACAACATGCGCCGCAACAACCAGACCAACGCCGATGCGGAAGCGCAATCGATGCCGACCTGGCATTGATGACGGCATGACTAGGAATCCGCCCGTATACGCGGATCATTCAGATACAGCAGCAGATCGGCAATGAAGTTACCGACAATCAGGAAGAGCGCTGCCAGCATCACGCAGTCCACCACGAGAAAGAAATCTCGCTCGAGTATCGCTTCGAGAAGAAGCTGCCCTAAACCTGGCCAGCCGAAGATTGTCTCGACAAGGAGCGAAGAGCTCAAGAGCAAACCGATCGATAAGCCAAAGAGCGAGAGCAAGGGATTCGCCGCGACCGGTAAGGCGTGCCGCAGCAATATACGCCGAAAGGGAATCCCATACGCACGGGCTGCCGTTATGAATGGCGAGCCTAAGGTTTCGATCATCGCGGCGCGCACGTGCGAGAGAAAAAGCGGCAGCATGCCGGCTGCGAGACAAACAGTCGGCAGAACCAGATGGCGGGCAAGATCGGTGCTGCGTACCCAGAGTGGACCCGTGCTCCCGAGCGAAACGAAGCCGCCAGCCGGCAAATAACCGGTTCGCACAGCGAAAAGTAAAAATAGCAATGCCAGCACGAGTTCCGGGACAGCGAGTAAAACGGAAACGGTGCCGCGAGTAGCCAGGTCAATCCATGTTCCAGGGCGCGCGGCCGCCCATATGCCGAGCGGCACGGCAATCAGCCAAGCGAGCAGCGTAGCCGTTGCCGATAAGAACAGAGTATGGCGCGCTCGCGGCCAGAGGATCGGAGCGGCAGGGGTATTGTAGGCGAGAGAAAAGCCCCAGTCACCACGCAAGACGGAACGAGCCCAGGACAGGTATTGAACCGGAAGCGGGCGATTCAAACCATATTCGGAACGTAGAGCCGCAATCGTTTCGCGCGAGACGCGCGGGTTCAGCCGCATCGCATCGAAGTAATCACCGGGAGCCAGATCGATGATTGCGAACGACAAAACGGATGCGCCCGCAACAAGGAAAAGGCTGCGAAATAAACGGCGGACCAGAAAACCCATCTAGAAACCGGGGCTCGCCGCTTCCATCGACATCTGCGGAATAGCCCGGATCAGCGCGCGCGCTGCCGCCGATTGCGCCTGCACGAACAGATCCGGAATGCGGGCGGTTTCCACAATGCGCCCATTTTCCATCACAGCAACGTGCTGCGCAATTCGCGACGCCATTATCAAATCGTGCGTGATGAAGAGATAGGAAAAAGAAAACTCTTCCTGCAGGCTGAGCAGAATCTTCATGATTTGAACCTGTGTAGCAGCATCCAGACCGGATAGGGCTTCGTCCAGAATGAGTAGCTTCGGTTGCAAAATCAGAGCGCGGGCCAAGGCAAGGCGCTGTCGTTCGCCTCCGCTAAATTCAAGTGAAGACCGTTCCGCCCAGGCTTGCGGAATGCCAACTCGTTCCAGCAGTGAAATTGCCCGGGCACGCTGTTGCTTCGTATTGCCTACCCTTTGAACGCACAAAGGCTCTGCGACAGCGTCGATCGCCGAAAAAAGCGGATTTATGGCGGTGGCAGAGTGTTGAAAAACGAGCTGAATCTCTCGGCGAAAAAGTTTGAGCCCGGATCCCGCCAGCTTCAGCACATCTCGCCCGTCAAACCATATCTCGCCGGAATCGGGTACTTCGAGCCGCGCGAGACAGCGGGCAAGCGTCGATTTACCGGAACCGGACCGCCCCACAATCGCCAAAGTGGAACCCTTTTGAACCGTCACGTCCACACCGGTAACTGCCGGAATGCGCTCTCCCGGCGAAAACGGCCATCGCTTCCTCACATAGCCTTTGCTCACCTCGCGTGCATTCAGCAAAATTTCCTGGCTCATACGCAGCGCTGCGCCGCAAGGGACTCATGAAGCGTTGTCTCGAAGGCGCGGTCGCCGGAAAGAACAAGTACGCGTCCGGTAAATTCGAGAAGCAAAGCCGGATTATGCGTGATAATCAGCAGCGCCAATCGCATGCTCGCTTTCAATTTCAGCAGAAGCCGAAGAATTTCTGCTTGAGTTACGGTATCTAAAGAACTGGTGGGCTCATCTGCCATGAGAATAGAAGGTTTGGAAACGAGGCATTGAGCAATTACCGCGCGCTGCCGCTCACCGCCGCTTAGTTCGTGCAGCGAAGCGGAATAAAAGCGCGAATCAGCCAGCCCGACCGCCTGTAGCATGGCTCGTGCTTCGCTTTCACGCCGCCGCCGCGAATAGCGTACATGAGCCTGCAGCACTTCCTCAATCTGGGTACCGATTGAAAGCACCGGATTCAGGGCCAGCTCCGGCTCCTGGCCGATGAGGCAGATCCTTCCGCCGCGGATCCGTTCCAGTTGATGCTCTGTTGCCCGGAGCAGATCGATGCCATCGAACTGAACAGAGCCGGAAATTAGCCACTCGCGCGGCGAGAGGAGCCGGACGAGAGCGCGCACCAGCGTGCTCTTGCCTGCGCCGGATCGACCGACGATACCCAATGTCTCGCCTGAGCGGAGATCAAACCGGACATGCGCCAGCACGGGGTCTGGGTTCGACCAGTGGCGAACCGTAAGGTCCCGGACTCGTAGCAGGGGCGCAGGCATCTTCTCATGATTGTCTACCTTGCGCTCTTAGGATGTTGCGGGAACTTTACGGAAGATACTGTCCGCTCCAGGCCTGCATTGCCCGATATGTGTCGAGTCTGCCGTTGCCGGCATCGGGCGTAATCGGCTGCGCGTGGGCAGTCGATTGAGCACTTGAATATTGATCGCACAACCCGTTCACGCTCAGTAGCAGCGACGTTAGACCGGAAGTGAGCGGCGTGCTGAAGGATGTTCCCCAACCCGCCGCATAAGTGCCGAACGGATACGTCGTTACAACTCCTTCGCCCGGAGCCGCCACCCAGACTAGCTGCGAGCCGTAGTTAGAAAACATCGATAACTGATCCTGGTTGCTGGTAGAAGCGACGCCGATTACATCTGGAAGAGCCGCGGGATAGACCAAGGTTCGTTCGCCGCTGTTGCCTGCCGCTGCCACGGAAATCATGCCGGTCAGGGTGCCGAGGTGCAGCGCAGTCGCTACTTCCGGTGAATAGGATGCCAGGTTGAAGCTCATGTTCAAAACCTTCGCATGCTGTGCAAGGGCGAAATAGATGGCGCGCAAAATGTCGGACTTATAACCGGTGCCGTCGGCTTTGAATGCCTTCAAGGGCAGAATCCTCGCCGTGGGCGCCACCACGTGGACCAGTCCAGCGACCATGGTGCCGTGGCCAAAATCACTAAGTTGGGGGTTACCGTCTACGACTGCCGCTGTCGATTGGTCCACGACGGCAGCGGTTGATTGAGAGACGTTGCCCGAGCCATTTCCTCTTACCCAGGCTGGAGGGACACCGTCTGTAACCGGCGGTTGGCTGAGAGTAACGTCGAGTGTCTCGTCTGCCCCGACCCGATTGCGGGTGAAATCATAGCCCGACAGCAGAACTCCTCGAAGCGCCGGGTGATGAGGATCGACACCAGTATCAATCACCGCCACGACGCCGGAGCCGGTTGCATTCGGGAATGCCGCGCGCGTATCTGCCAGCCGTACAAGCGAGGTCGCCGGCTGGTACACATAACCATGCGGAACCGTCGTGCCGAAGTATGAAAGCGGAGCATCATCGGTAAGCGCGGGAGGAACCGCGATGGAAGAGTCGGAAATGTGTGCAACGTCATCTATTTCCGCGTCGATTATGCCGGTTAGATTAAGTAAGGTGCTCAGAACGACATTGAGATTTAGTAGGTCGGGTGTCGTCACCAAAAACAGCGCGCCCTGAGTACCGTCGAGAGTCTCATTTACTGCACAGCCGGCTAAAAGACAATCCAACTGAATGACCGGCAGACCTCCGCTTACGCGCACGATCAGCCTTCCGCCGGCGACAGCCGGAGCCGATCCCATCCCGAGGACGAGAAGCAGAGCTAATAAGACCCGACGTAGCATGGAAAAACAGTCCTTTCCTAATCGATCGACCGGAGCCGGTTTTTGTTACTAGTAAGGCAAATCAAACAGTTTGAAAAGTACAAGTACGTACATTATTTCTCAAAAGTATTCCGGCTTTCCACGCGAACCGAACTATAATATCCGAAGTAAGTATGAGTTAGTTGTGCAAATATGGCCCTTGTTCTGCGTCATGGCACACACAAGGATTTTTGGGAAGGCGCTGCCCGCCGGGACATTCTGGTCGAGATTCGTTTGAATTTACTCGCCCTAGAATACGGCTACAAATACAGGCTGGACATTCGGCCCAAGAAGGGGTCCTTTCGGAGTGAATTCGTCAGCACGCTGCGAGAGGCCCGATTTGTTGGCATGCCAATCCGGCGAGCCGGGGGAATCGTTGAATTCTCAAAAATTCGCGAGGATGGAACTCTAAAGAGGCACCAATGGTAAGCTGCAGGCTTTCCTTCTCTGAGACAATAAAGGCGATTGTCTTTCGCCTTTCATCCGCTGGTCGAGCAGTGGTTCCGAGCGCGCTTCGGCTCGCCCACTCAGCCGCAGGCGCTCGGTTGGCAGCAGATTGCCTCCGGTCACGATGCGCTGATTTCTGCGCCCACTGGCTCCGGTAAGACACTCGCAGCCTTTTTGATCTGCATCGATAAGCTGGTGCGGGCCGCTTGCGCCGGAACGCTTTCGGATGAAACTCAGGTTATATATGTCTCGCCGCTAAAAGCGCTGAGTAACGACGTACAACGTAACCTGGAAGTGCCGCTGGCCGAGATTGCCCAGTTGGCCGCGCGCGAGCACATCCCGTTCCAGCCGATCCGTACGGCCTTGCGCACCGGCGATACGGCCGTAGCCGATCGAGCCAGAGTACTGAAAAAGCCGCCTCACATTTTGGTTACGACGCCTGAATCGCTTTACATCCTTCTCACCGCAGAACGGTCGCGCGAAATGCTGCGAACGGCTTCGACCATCATTTTAGACGAGATTCATTCAATTGCCGGAAGCAAGCGGGGGTCGCATTTGGCTCTTTCGCTGGTTCGCCTGGACGCGCTGACTGCCAATCGTGCGCAGAGGATTGGGCTCTCGGCAACCGTAAAGCCGATCGAGGAAGTGGGTCATCTGCTCGGCCCGGAGACGCGGATCATCAACGTGGGGCACCGGCGCGAAATGGAGCTCGCCGTCGAAGTTCCGCGCGATGAACTGAGTTCGGTGGCGAGTACCGAGATGTGGGCGGATGTTTACGATCGGCTTGCGAGTCTGATTCAGGAATATCGAACCACTATCGTCTTCGTGAACACACGGAGGCTTTCCGAACGGATCGCGCATGCGCTGAGCGAGCGCTTGGGGCCCGGGCTGGTTCTGCCGCATCACGGCAGCCTCTCGCGTCAGCTGCGGCTCGAGGCGGAAGCAAAGCTAAAAAATGGTGAGCTACGCGCCGTCGTCGCGACCGCTTCGCTCGAGCTTGGAATCGATATCGGGACAGTCGATCTGGTCTGCCAGATTGGTTCAACGCGCTGGATTTCAGTCGCATTGCAGCGCATCGGGCGCTCCGGGCACTGGGTCGGGGCGATGCCGCGCGGCCGTCTCTTCGCGACCACGCGCGATGAGCTGATCGAATGCGCCGCCCTCGTTTCTGCCATCCGGCAAGGCGAACTGGACCGTATAGAGATCCCTGAGAATGCGCTCGATATCCTGGCGCAGCAGATTGTGGCTGCTGCCGCGACGCAATCCTGGCAGGAGGATGAACTTTACGCTCTTATCCGCTCGGCCTGGCCGTATCGAAATCTTGCACGCACCGATTTCGACGACATTATCAACATGCTCTCGGAAGGCATCGCGACAGCTCGCGGCCGAAGCGGTGCGCTGCTGCATCGCGACGGAGTCAACAGGCGCCTCAAAGGACGGCGCGGAGCCCGTCTGACGGCCATTACCTCCGGCGGCGCGATTCCGGAAAACGCAAATTATTCGGTTATCGCCGAACCCGACGGCAAAATTGTCGGAACGCTCGACGAAGACTTCGCGGTGGAGAGCCTGGTTGGCGATGTGTTTTTACTCGGCACGCATTCCTGGCGAATCCGGCGCGTCGAAGCCGGGCGTGTGCGTGTAGAGGATGCACATGGCGCGGCGCCTTCGATTCCTTTCTGGCTGGGCGAAGCACCCGGCCGCTCACTTGAGCTTTCAGCCGAAGTCGCACGCGTGCGTGAGCGCATTACGGCGTCAGGCGAGGGGGTGCCGCTATTTCTGCTGAATGACTGCGGGCTCGACGAAGCCGGCGCAAGACAAGCGGCGGCATACGTAAGAGCGGGCGTGCGTGAGCTCGGCGCGCTTCCGACGCAGCAAACGGTCGTGGCAGAACGCTTTTTCGACCAATCCGGCGGCATGCAATTCATTCTGCACGCGCCGTTCGGCTCGCGCATTCTGCGCGCCTGGGGGCTGGCACTGCGCAAGCGCTTCTGCCGGACGTTCAATTTCGAGTTGCAGGCTGCAGCGACGGATAATGGATTGGTGCTGTCGTTAAGCGATCAGCACTCGTTTCCTCTCGAACTCGTTTTTGCCTTTCTAAAATCTTCAACGGTAGAAGATGTACTGCGCCAGGCGCTTCTGACGGCCCCCGTGTTTACGGCGCGCTGGCGCTGGAATACTACACGGGCTCTGGCCGTGCTGCGCTCTCGAAACGGCGCGCGCGTGCCTGCTCCGATTCAACGCATGCGGGCAGAGGACCTGCTCGCATCTGTTTTCCCCGATCAAGTCGCCTGTGCCGAAAATCTCACCGGGCCAATTCGTATACCCGATCATCCGCTGGTCAAAGAGACGATCGATAATTGCCTGTACGAAGGCATGGATTTGCGCGGATTGCGAAACATTCTGGAGGGTATCGAGAACGGACGCATCCGGACGGTGGCAATCGACACTGCACAAGCGTCGCAATTTTCACACGAGATCATCAACGCCAATCCATATGCCTATCTCGATGATGCTCCCCTCGAGGAACGGCGGACGCGGGCGGTGCAATTGCGGCAAACGCTGGGAACGGATGTAACGGGCGGCGAAGGCATTCTCGATCCGGCTGTGATCGAGATGATCTCGGCGGAGGTGTGGCCCGAAGCGCGGGATGCGGATGAGCTGCACGATGCTCTGCTGACGCTCGTACGTTTGCAGCCGGTTCCCGAGTGGCACCCGCTATTCGATGAATTGAGCGGCTCCCGGCGAACATTCGCACTCGAGCGCGAGGGATCGACATTCTGGGTGGCCGCCGAGCGAATCGCCGTGGCGGATGATCCGAATGCCGTGATTTCCGGGTGGATGGAATCGGTTGGTCCGGTTACGATTCCGGAGCTTGCAGCCCGCGTCGGCTTCGCCGTCAATGAAATCGAAAGCGCATTGCTAAAGCTCGAATCGCAGGGCCTGGTGATCCGCGGTCACTTCCGCAAGAGCTCCGGCGAGCTGGAATGGTGCAACCGGCGTATTCTGGCTCGCATTCACCGCGCGACACTCGGGCAGCTGAGGCGCGAAGTTGAGCCGGTCACTGCTCTGGACTTCGAGGGCTTTCTTCAAAAGTGGCAGCACGTGCAGCCCGGTACGCAATTGCATGGTGCAGACGGCACGCTTCAAATTGTTCGTCAGTTGCAGAGTTACGAAATTCCTGCCGCAGCCTGGGAATCGCAGATTTTGAAACGCCGGGTCGCGAAGTACGATCCTGAGCTGCTCGATGAGCTGTGTTTTTCCGGTGAGGTGATGTGGGCGAGGGTGTCACCCCATCCCGCTATTGCCGAGAATCGGCGCGTGCGGCCCACGCGCATTGCGCCGGTCACCCTTTTTCTGCGTGAAGATGCCGATTGGCTAATGGATTCAGCCAGCGCCCGGAACACCTCTGCGCTGTCGGAGCCGGCGCGGGCTGTGCTCAGCGCGCTCGAACAAAATGGTGCGAGCTTTTTCTTCGATCTGACACGCGCCACGCGCCTGTTGGCCAGTGAGGTGGAAGACGGGCTCTGGGAACTGCTGGCGGGCGGATTCGTTACCGCCGACGGGTTCGACAATCTGCGCGCGCTCATCGATCCCAAGCGGCGCCGCGGCGAAGGACGAGGCAGTACCAGGCGGCCGCGCCACGCTGCCGGACGATGGGCCATCCTGCCGCAGATTCCATCGGACAGGACACGGCAGGAGCGGGCGGAACGCTTCGCGCGCCAGTTGCTTGCGCGCTGGGGTGTTCTCGTGCGTGATTTACTTATCCGCGAAACGCTGTCTCCCCCTTGGCGCGACTTACTGCCAATTCTGAGGCGAATGGAAGCGCGCGGAGAAATTCGCGGCGGGCGCTTCGTATCCGGCCCTGGTGGAGAGCAATTCGCTCGTCCGGAAGCGCTCGACCTCCTGCGGCAACTACGGCGGGAATCTAACAAGCAGCTGCCGGTTACGGTTTCCACCGCGGATCCCTTGAACCTTGCCGGCATCATTCTGCCCGGCCCGCGCGTGAACCGATTCGCGGCGCTGAATGCAGCGTCCGCGTGATCCTACATTTTCAATAAACGCGTAGCATTGTCTCTGTACACTTTGCGCAGCACTTCGTCCGGAAGCCCCAAACCGTAAATGCGCCAGCGGCCCTGCGGTGGAACGCGGGCGGGAGCGTAGTCGAAGTACTCATCTTCCGTCTCGAGAAACCGGTAGTAAATCTCGTACAACGGATCGCTGAACGTCTGCTGCGGGGTATCGGCGCCGTTCGGTGTGGCATCGGTTCCGAACACAATACGATCCTGATAACGGTCAAAAAATTTGCGGGCTGCTCTTGGTTGCCGCCCCAATTCGCCGATGCGCGCAGCGATATCGACCGACATGTTCGGATGTGTATCCAGACATTCCGAGACATAGGCAAGATCTTCCGCTTCCGCCACATGCAGACAGACGAAACGCGTCTTCGGATGCCGTTTCATGACTCTCCGGCGCGCCTCCTGCAGTTCGCGATCGGAAGGAAAGTCTTTGCCGTGGAAGGACCAGTCGGGGTGAGCGTTCAGCTCTTCGTAGCGCTCATTGTAGCGGTCCGTCGGCAAGAAAAAGGCCTTCGGGTCGGAAGTATGGATGGCAATGGGCATCTCAAGCGCTGCTGCCGTTTCCCACATGGGATCGAATCTGCGGTCGTCAACGGCAACCAGCTTGCCGCTGTTGACGTGTTCGCGCAGGTAAAGCCCCAAGGTCTTCAGAACTTTGATGCCCCTTGCGCCTGCCCGGTGAGCGGCTTCGATCTGATCTGCCTGAAATTTCGGGAAATCGGGCTGTTCAATCTTGTTCCAGGACGGTTCCGTGAAGACCACGAAGCGGCCCGCGTGCGCATGCTGCAGGGTACGAATCGCCGCTTCAAGATTGCTGCCATAGCCGCCGGTCAGGTTCACCATGGTTTGAATGTTTTTGCGATCCATCACTGCCAGCGCCGCTTCGGCAGTGCTGTTGAACTTAATTTTGGGAGACGCGGAGAGTCCATTGGTAAAGGTGATATGCGTATGGAAGTCAATGACGGGATAGCGCGCGCGTTCGACCCCGGTTACGGGAACGATCAACATACTTTTCGGTTCGTATTCTTCCAGCGGAAGAACCCGCCCTCGGGTCTGCGGTTCAGCGCCAACCTTAAATGCCGCGGAGGCGGGTAAAAGCTCGAGCAGTCTTCTGCGGTTCATGGCAGACGAGTATATCTGCTGCCGTTCTGCTGATCGCAACTGGACCGCGGCAAAAATCGGGAATCGGTTGACAGGCGAATTGCCGGATGCTAAAGCTAGTACCGCAAATGTGGTGGGGTTTGCGGCGAGTGAGCGTACCGGCATGATGTTGACGCATCATGGTTCAACGCTTGCGGTACGTACGCTGGTTAGCCGTGACGTGCCTGCCGCGCTCGAGTTATCGACTGATGCGGGTTGGAACCAGACGGCGGAGGACTGGCGCACACTGCTGAAGCTTGCTCCGGATACTTGTTTCGCCATCGAAACCGGGAACGTCCTCGCGGCGACAGCTACTCTTGTCCTCTACGGCAAGAAACTCGCGTGGCTCGGCATGGTGCTTACACGCGCGGGTTATCGTGGGCGTGGTTATGCCCGCAGGCTGGTGCAGCGCGCGCTCGAAGCAGCCGATGAACGCGAAGTTGGCAGCGTGAAACTCGATGCGACGGCACAAGGAGCGCAACTCTACCGAAAGGTGGGTTTTCGCGTCGAGCAGAACGTAGAACGATGGACCGGCTACGGACTGCCGGCGGCGGGTCCTGAAGTTTCGCAACATCGGATGACGCTTGCGCAAATACAAAACATCGATCGAGAGATTCAATGTGCGAACCGGTCGGAACTGATACACCTGCTTGCGGCTCGCTCGCAGACCATCTCGACTGAAGCCGGTTTTGCCATGCATCGACCGGGCATTCGGGCACGCTATCTTGGCCCGTGTGCCGCCGCCAGCGAGCAGGCGGCGGTACAACTCATTCGCACGTGTTTGGCGGCTGATACCGGCATGTGGTTTTGGGACCTTCTTCCAGCCAATACTGCTGCGACTGCTATAGCAAAAGAGTTCGGCTTTCGAGTGGACCGGCACCTGGTTCGGATGATCCGCGGCGCTGACTTGCCTGGCGAAGCGGACCGTGTCTTCGGGATCGCGGGATTCGAAATCGGATAGCACAATGGAACTGATCATTAACGATGAAGAAGCGTTGGAGGAGCGCCTCTCGCGGCCCTCAGATGCTGATGCGACGGCCGCGGCTACGATCGATGGCGATGTTTTCATACTCGGTGCAGGCGGCAAGATGGGACCCAGCCTGGCCAAGCTTGCCGCCCGCGCGAACCGGAAAGCGGGCACGCGACATAAAGTTCTGGCCGCCTCGCGCTTCCACGATGAAGCAGTCCGACGCTCGCTTGAAAAAGCCGGCGTAGAAACGATTGCTTGCGACCTGCTCGACCGTGATGGTCTCGCGAATCTGCCCGACGCTCCAAATGTGATTTTTCTAGCGGCGCGAAAGTTCGGCACAAGCGGCTCCGAGTGGCTGACCTGGGCCATGAATACCTATCTACCGGCGCTTGTTGCGGAACGGTTTCGCCGATCGCGGCTTGTTTCGTTCTCAACCGGCAACGTCTACCCCTTATGCAAAATGTCAAGCGGCGGCGCGACCGAGGCAACCGAGCTGGCTCCTGCCGGTGAATATGCGCAATCGGCGCTCGGCCGTGAGCGGCTCCTCCAGTACATGTCGGAAAAGTGGAACACCCCCGTCGCGATTTTGCGTTTGAACTATGCCAACGATCTTCGCTACGGCGTACTGGCCGATATCGCCCGCGCGGTCTATGAGAGGCGTCCGGTTGACCTCTCGATGTCGTTAGTAAATGTCATCTGGCAGGGTGATGCGAACAGCACGTGCTTGCGCTCGCTTTTGCATTGTGCTTCACCGCCGTTTGTGGTGAACGTATCGGGCCCTGAAACTTTATCCGTGCGCTACCTGGCTGAGGAGTTCGCCGCTCGTTTCGGTATCGAGCCGGAGTTCACCGGCGCCGAGTCCGATAGCGCCTTGCTGACGAACGCTGCCAAGGCACACCAAATTTTCGGCTATCCATCGGTAACGGCGCGCCAACTGATCGACTGGACCGCTCACTGGATTGCAGCCGGTGGGCGCAGCCTGAATAAACCGACACACTTCGAAGTACGGGACGGCCGATTTTGACTCCGTTGCGCGAACGCCTTTTGGAAGGATTGCTAATTCCGGCGCATCCGCTTGCTTTGGATGTCAATCGCAGGTTGGACGAACGCCGCCAGCGCGCGCTGACACGTTACTACCTCGCCGCGGGAGCGGGCGGAGTGGCGGTGGGCGTTCATACAACCCAGTTTGCGATCCGGGACCTCAAAATCGCGCTGTTAAAGCCTGTGCTCGAGATGGCGGCAGAAGAATTGCGCGGATCGGCAACAGTGAAGATTGCCGGAGTCTGCGGACGCACACCGCAGGCGCTGGCGGAGGCAGAAATGGCGGCTTCTCTGGGCTACGATGCCGCGCTGCTCAGCTTGAGCGCGTTTGCCGGGTCCGGTTTAGCTGAGTTGATCGCCCACGCGCGCGCGATTGCAGACGTGCTGCCGCTATTTGGATTCTATTTGCAGCCGTCTGTAGGCGGCCGGGTGCTCCCCTATGCATTCTGGCGCGACTTTGCCGAAATTGAGAACGTGGTCGCGATCAAAATTGCGCCTTTCAACCGCTATCGCACGCTCGACGTCGTGCGAGCCGTAGCCGATTCGGGCCGGTCTGACGCGATTGCGCTGTACACCGGTAATGATGACAATATTGTCGTCGACTTGCTGACGAGCTTTCATTTCACCGGCGTGCGGCTGCATATCGCCGGCGGCTTGCTCGGCCATTGGGCCGTCTGGACGCACAGCGCGCAAGAGTATTTCCGACAGGCGCGAGCTCTTTCATGCTCCAATAGCGCGATCCCCTCGCGTCTGCTGACACTCAACGCACAAATCACGGATGCAAACGCCGCGCTGTTCGACACCGCTAACGATTTCCACGGGTGCATAGCAGGCATTCATGAGATATTGCGCAGGCAGGGATTGCTTGCAGGGCGCTGGTGCCTTGACCCGGAGGAAGACTTGTCGCCTGGTCAGTTAGACGAGATCGATCGGGTCTGCCGCCTGTACCCGCACCTGCAGGATAACGAGTTTGTCCGGGAGCACATCGATTCCTGGCTGGGCTGAATCAGCCACCCACAGCCGCCGCTCGATTCTCGGCGTTGCTCAAGCGAAATAGAGCCGTATAGTGTAGAGCGCTCAAATCTTCTGAAATAGCTGCCGCGGCGGCTTTCACTCCGCCAATCATGGCCTTACGTTTCGCGCTCGAACTTTGCGCCGCGGCTGTGATGCTAACTGCGGCGAAAGCCGTGCCGATAGAGTCGAACACCGGTGCTCCAATAATGAAAGCGCCCTCAGCAGTTTCGCCGTCGTTGATCGAGTACCCGTCGCGCCGCACCGCTGTCAAATGGTTCTGCAGTTCTTTACGAGTGGAGATGCTGCGCACCGTGTAGCGCGGAAGCTTGCCGTCTCCGAGCACGAGATCGAGCTCGGGCGGCGAAAGATATGCCGCGATCGCTTTACCCAGTGCCGAGGCGTGCAGCGGGCATAAGTCCCCGATATTGAGCGACAGCGGCAGCAGAAACGGACCTTCGGCTACATCGATCATGATCACGCATCCGTTGCGCCATTCTGCCAGCCAGACCGATTCCTGCAGCTTTCGGCGAAGCTCCTGCAGGTGCGGGCGGCTGATGCTGATCAAGCTTGGGCGGAACCCCGGAGTATGCGTCAGCGCGGAAAGCTTCGCCGTCGTCATGTAGCTGCCGCTTTCGGTCTTTTCCAGATAGCCAAGTTGCGTCAAGGTGAAAAGAATGCGATAGGTCGAGCTCTTGACCAGGCCGACGCGGGCCGCAATTGCCGAAAGTGTGGCCTCCCGTCCGGTCTGATGCACGGCATCGATGGTGCGCATCGTTTTTTCGACAAGTTCGACGAAATTGGTGGAGGACATGACGCGTTCCGTTTAGCAGAACTCATTCTATCTATTGCCAGCCGGCATTGACAGGGGGGATCTCACCGGATAGCCTGCAAAGATGCGAATCTTAGTCTGCGCGTTCGCCGCAGCGCTCGCGTGCGCTCAGAATCGCGCTCCGAGTGCTTTAAGCTCGCAGGAAGCGGCGGAGCGTGGGCGGGTGCAGTTTGTGCAATCCTGCAGCTTTTGCCACGGCGCGGAAGCGACCGGCGGGACAGAAGGGCCGAATCTGGTGCGGTCCTCGCTGGTCCGGCACGATTCAGGCGGCGATTTGATCGGTCCAGTGATCAGAACGGGCCGGCCGGGGAGAGGAATGCCCGCCATTCCGCTGACAGCAGAGCAGATAGCCGATGTGGTGGCCTTTCTCCACCTACGTCTTCGGCAGTCCGATCTTGCGTCTCCACGCCGCCCTGGCGAAGATTTCGATTTGCAACGCCTTTTGACCGGCGACCGCGAAGCCGGACGCGCCTACTTCGAACACTCATGCTCAAAGTGCCACTCTCCTCAACGCGATCTTGCACATGTCGCCAAGAAATACCGGCCCGCTGAGTTGCAGGCTCGATTTTTATATCCCGAATCGGAGAATCCCCTGCCTGTGACCGTGACGCTTGCATCGGGAGCGCGCATCCAGGGCACATTGGCTTTTGAAGATCACTTCGATGTTGGAATTCACGACAAAGACGGCTGGTATCAATCCTGGCCGCGCGATCAAGTCAAGCTCGAACTGCACGATCCGCTCGCTGCGCACGAAGAGCTGCTTGCGAAATACTCGAATGCCGACATCCACAATCTGTTCGCGTATCTGGAGACATTGAAGTGACGATTCGGGCTGCGCTTGTCTCTGTTCTTCTCACATCCAGTTGTCTCGCTGCGCAAGGACTCGACCCTGCGACGCTGCTAAAGCCGCCCACCGATAACTGGCCCACCTACAACGGCGACTATTCCGGACGGCGCTACAGCACGCTCTCCTCGATCAACCGCGAAAATGTAGCGCGGCTCGGCTTGCGCTGGACCTTTCAAACGCACTCGCAGCTCAAATCGACTCCGCTTGAAGTAAACGGCGTTCTCTACTTCACGGCGCCCGACCACATTTGGGCTATCGATGCGCGCACCGGTCACCCCGTCTGGCAATTCGACCGTCCGACTACGGGCAATCACATCGCGCAGCGCGGCGTCGCGATGTACAAGGACCGGCTGTATTTCGGAACGACGGATGCGCATCTGCTGTGTCTCGACGCCCGCTCAGGCAAGCAGATCTGGGACGTGCAAATCGCCGACTCGAAATTCGGCTATTACCTGAGCATCGCTCCGCTTGTCGTGAAAGACAAACTCATTCTCGGCACCTCGGGCGATGTGGCCGATGTGCCGCATTTCATCGAGGCCATCAGTCCTATAGATGGACGGGTTCTCTGGCGATTCAATACGACTCCGGCACCGGGCCAGCCCGGTGCCGAGACATGGCCGGATCGCGAAGCCCTGCTACATGGCGGAGGGCCGGCCTGGATGCCCGGCACCTACGACCCGGAGTTAAACCTGATCTACTGGGGAACCGGCAACCCGCATCCGGTACTTGCGGGCACAACGCGCGCCGGAGACAATCTATACACCTGCTCGATCGTCGCGTTGGAGGCAGATACGGGCAAACTCGTCTGGTATTTCCAGCCTTCTCCGCACGACACGCACGATTGGGACGCAGTCGAAACGCCTGTTCTATTCGATGCAGAGTTCGACGGCCGACCTCGCAAGCTGCTCGCACAGGCCAGCCGCAACGGTTATTTCTTTCTGCTCGATCGCACAAACGGAAAAAATCTGCTGACGGCGCCGTTTGTTCCGGTGGATTGGGCGGCGCGCATCAGTGCCCGCGGAGAGCCCGTCCCGGATAAGGCGAAGGAGCCGCAACCTGATGGCTCATTGGTCCGCTCGTTCTTCGATGGCGCGACAAACTGGATGGCTCCCAGCTTCGACCCGCAAACCGGCCTCTTTTATGTCAATGCGCAAACCGGTTTCACACTTTACTATCTCGAGTTGGATAGAAACGGCAAGCCGGCTGGGCACCAGGGTGGGGCAGCCAATCGTTTTACCTCACGCTTTCTGCTCAAAGCGATCGACTACCAAACGGGCGAGATCAAATGGTGCGTCGATCAGGGGCCGAACGAAGGCGCTCCGGGCATCCTGACTACCGCCGGGAATTTGCTTTTCACCGGCGACGTATCCGGCAACGTGCTGGCGTTGGATCCCGCCAGTGGCAAAATCCTCTGGCACATGTATACCGGCGCGAATTTGAGCAGTTCTCCCATGACCTACGAACTTGGCGGGCGGCAATATCTGCTTACCCTTGCGGGATCGGTGGTTTACGCCTGGGGTGTCGACAATTAATCCGGCCCGCTCGCTGAAGCCTGCCCACTCCCTTCTACGGTAAGATTGCGACAAGATGTCCATTGACGCTGGCGGGAACGGGACCCTTGTCTCCTGGCAGCACCCGCTTCGCGAAATCCGTATCTTAATGCATTCCGAAACGTTGAAGACGCTTTCGGGCGAGGCATTACGCTGGCTGCTCAGCAGGCCCTCGGCAGAAATCGGCGGCATCCTTTGGGGAACCTTTTCCTCCGAAGGCGGCGCTTCCGTGCTGATCGAAGATGCCGAGTTCGTATTCTCTGAAAATTCATTTTTCAACGAAACTGCCGCCGATGCCGGGCGTTTAAAGGAGGCGCTTTCGCGCCAAAACAAAGCAGGATTCCGCCCGGTCGGATACTTTCGCAGCCATCTTCGCGACGGCCTGGCTCTCGCGCCGCAAGATCAGAGGCTGATCGAATCCGATTTGCGCGATCCGCGTTCGGTCTGCCTGCTCATCCGCCCGTATCAGATGGGAATCTGTATGGCAGCTTTTTTCTTCTGGGAAAATGGACGTCTCCAGGCGGACACAAGCGATTTAGAAGTGCCCTTCGTTGCGCTGCAGGACAGTAAATCGAAGTTTTCTGCATGCGCGACTGAAATTTCGGCCGAAATTCCCACCGAGAAGAGCGACGAGTCAGAGCCCTTGATGCCTGCTCCTCTTCCTGCGCTTGCAGCTTCTTCGCAAACTGTTCCCGAACCGGCAAAATCCTCGGCGGCCCTGAGCAAGCGCCTTCTCTTTCGAACCGTCGCAGCCGCTGCTCTGCTGGGAACAGCCGCGGGGTGGCTCGTGTATGTAGCCATGAATGGCTGGCATCTGCACCGCGATTGGAACCCAAGCCTCCACCTTCAAGTCACCCGCCTGCAGGATGGTCAACTTGATTTGACTTGGAACGGAAGAGTCCCGGCCCTGTCGCATGCCGGTAAAGGAACCATCACGATCCAGGACGGAACCAAGCATCGCGAAATCGTATTGAACGAAGCGCAGCTTCGCTCCGGGAAACTCCCGTATTTCCCGATCAGCGACGATGTTCAATTTCGCCTCGATATCCCGTTAGACCGGAAGCAATCTATTGTGGAATCGCTGCATGTAGCCCCTCCGGTGTTAGCCGGAAATCGTACGGCAGAGCGCGAAAGGCCTGCGCTGTTTTCCCCGCCTCGTCCGCTCAAGCAAGTCATGCCCGACGTGGGTTTGATTCAGCCGGTCGCTCTTTCGCAAAGTTCACAGGTAAGCGTTCAGGTAACCGTCGATGTCGCTGGCAAAGTTACCGATGCGCGCGTTTTGAGAGCGGGAACCAGGGCCAGCGACGCGCTGATTCCCTCTACCCTCGCCGCGGCCCGCAATTGGACCTTTGAACCGGCCACACTGGCGGGTAAACCGGTTCCCGCAACTCATACGATCCGCTTCGAATTTGATCAAACACCGCGATGAATGCGGTTCCTAGCGCGAATCTGCGATCAGCCAGCTGCCGCCCCGCTTGACGAGAACATAGGTCAAGCGCACGCCGGGACTCTGCTTCTCGGTGCCATCGTCGAAAACCTGGTCAACCCGGTGGAGGCACTCGACGATCGCTCGATCTCCCTCGATCTTCGGCTCGCTGACGGGATGAATGCGCATGAGGATCGACCGGGCGCCCGCCAGTTCCTCTTTGACCGTCCGCCGTTCCAGTCCGGGCCGGATCGCACGAATATCCGCAGCGTCTTTCTCATTCCAGGCACGCGCATATTGTTCAAGTGTCGCGATCACCGATTCGGCTTCGCGCGAACGGCTGGCCGAGAGAGCCTCGGCCAAATTTCGGCCCGTGTTGATTGTGTTCACGATATGCGTTTTCGGCCGGATAGGACTATGCGGTAATAATTGCTGAGATTCATACCGTTGTCCGGGGTCAGACCCGGGAAGCACCACCGAAGTGAGAAATTCCCGTTCCATATTCGTGTCCGGCGGGGGCGGTGCGGGAGCCTTCGGCACCTCGCCAAGGCTATGCCTTTCCGGCTGCGGCCGGGGGCCGATTCGCACTACGCTTGAGGGTTCGACGCGCAACTCGACCCGGCTCTCACCTGTCACGGCGACCGGCCGAGATGCGGGAGAAGCAGCCCCGCGAGTGGCGGTGGCTACTGAGCGGTCGGAAAGTCCTGCCAGCAGCAGCGTCATAGCGGCCGTGCCAGTAAATGTAACCCAGAACGCCGCTTTCATCGCTTGCTCCCCAACCGAAGCTCTCCGGATCATGGCGCACGGGCGCACGAGCCGGAATGCTGCCAGTATAACTCCAACAGTCAATTAGTCGATACAGTGCCGGGTCGATTTCGCCGATCCCGTGAGGTGGGTAGTGTGGGATCCTCCTCTGATGTTCTCCAGGCGGAATCCAACGGTTCTGAGTCCGCGTTTCTCACAATTTCCTTGCCGGATGAGGGAAAAAGGCTTGCCGTCGGCTACACAGAACAGGTTGTCCCCGCCCCAGAAATCGCCCTTGCCGGTATGTGCATACACAAAAGCGCCACTGACGGCTAGCCGGCCGCCATGAACAACAGCACTGCCGCCGCATGGCTGTAACTCCCACCAGCCCTGCGATACATATGTCCCGTCCTGTTGGCCGAATGCAATGCTTACATAGGCGGGGTCGGGCGAATCATTCACTACTGTCCATTGAGCCGTAATTTGGGCTGCGCACCCCGTCAATACACAGCACAAGAGACCGGTTCGATTCAGTATCTGCCTAACGTGGAACATGTTGTGCCGGCTCCAGCATTGCATCGCTTACTACATTTCCATTCCCGTCCATCCGCAAATAGCGAAGGCGGCTGCCTGCAAATCGCTCTTGCGCATCGTAAGCTCCGTAAACTTGCAGCGTCACGTTATTCGGGAGCACGAATGAATCCGCAAAGGAAGTCGAACCTTTTAACGGCACAAGATCATACGGCACTTTGCTCCGGTGTACGGTCGAACCAACCGCAGCAGCAGATACTTTGGACTTGATTGGAACGGCTACCGCCCCATGAAGAGATCCGGCCACGGCACTGTTGGAAGGAAATTTGTTGCCACTGAACGCACTTACTTGCATCGGAATCGCCGGCGACGATGCGCCCGCTAGCTGGATCGCATTTTGCGAGGGACTCGATGCAGCGAGTTCCTGTACATCAAAACTGATGGGCGAAGGTGCTGAGATCCCGGATACGGCGGACCGCGATGTCGCCGGATGGCCCACCAGCTCGAGCACATAAGGATCTTGTTTCTTTAGGAGTTGAAAATACTGCATGCCTGCGCTCCGATGGAACGAGACAACGGGTTTCGCCGTGACGAGAACATGAGAACCTTCGATAAAGTCACGGTCTCCCCAGGTCGTGCCAATCAGTCTCTCGGCTTTGATCCCTGAAGCGATGGGCTTGTAGTGTGTGGGTGGACCGAAGGATTGGGTGAGAGTCGGAACCTGGAACGGAGGCCGCGTCAGCACCAGGTTGACTCGGATGGTTGCCGAAGGGGCATGGCCACAGCCCTCGCCATTCGACTGGCTGTCGTCGAACCAAAGCGTCAGTCCGAGCGGCGTGTTCAGCGGAATGGGTCCTTGAAAACGGCCCATAAATTGACCCACCTTAACGAGTACAGGTTGCTTTGGAGCGAATACCGGTCCATCGCAATCGGGTTCCGATAGGCCGAGCCAGCCTCCTACGTCGCCGATCACTTCCCCGCCGAGTGCGAGGACCGCTCCGGCTAGTGCTACCACGCCGCCCTCCTCCTTAAGGGATTGGGCCCAGGTTCCTGCGGCAAGTTCGCCCTGGAGCAACTCACCCGCACCTAAAACCGTGATCGTGGCTCCCGCAATCTTCAGCCCGTCACTGATCGCTTTACTGGGATCGGTGTGGCTCTTATTTTGAATATCAGCAAAGATTTGAATCGTGTCGTTATCACCCACGAGCAATTCGTCCGTCATGATATTGGGCGAAGGCATGGAAACAGTATTCGTCGAGAACGTGCCGATATCGGTCGGTCCAGTCGTTACGCGGCTCGCCGGGTCATGCGTACTAGTCGCATACATCGTCAAATAATCACGGTCCGGCGACTTTCCGCGTTGATATCCAGCCTTGATTTGATCGATACTGACATGCACGTAATACCGGGTATATTCGTCAGCAGAGAGCGGCAGGGCGATAACGCTGCTCAGCACTGCAGTCCAAGAAACGATTCGAAAATGATTCACGGCATCCTCCTCCTCCGAGTGCCCTTATTGTCAAGCCGGAGCACGCCGAATTCACCACCTGCTCAGGTAGTTATTTCGCGATGCGCGGCGCTCGGCGACCGCTGCAAGCTATAGTGCACAAACCCGGTCCGATACTATGGAGCATTCCATGCAGCTGTCCGGAAGGGATGTCTTGGATGTTTTTCAAATGCTCTACTGCTGTATTACGAAGCGGCCGCCGTTTCTTCGTCCTATGCGCCTTGTGCGCGGCTGTCGTTCAGTCCGGCATAGCGCAGAAGGTGAACGTCAACTTCGATGGAAAATTCGATTTCTCGCAGGTTCACCGCTATCAGTGGCGAACGCATCCGATCTTCGAAAAACATCCAGAACTGCGCGATCGTTACTCGACCGCTATACAGCTCGTTATGGGGGCGACAAACGAACAACTGATGAAGAAGGGATACCAGTCGGTTGGCCATAACCCAGACGTATTCCTTACATTCTTCGTCACGGCGAGAGACGTCACGAACACCTATACCGACATGCTCGGGCCGTCGGGAGCCTGGTACGGCTGGTATGGATGGTATATGCCGCCCGTCTGGACAGTGACGCGAACCGAACAATATCTGGAAGGCACGCTGCTGATGGATATGGTCAACCCGAAGGACACACAATTAGTCTGGCGGGCTTCCGCCACTGATTCAGTCAAAGACTTTCGAAATCGGGATAAGAACGTGGACGCTGCTGTAAAGAAAATCTTTAAAAAGTTTCCGCCGAAACAAAAATCCTAGCGTTCAGCAATAACACCGAGCACACATATCCCCAAAAAAGCGGATTCATGACGGATTCACATTTCGCTGATGATGCCCGGTTGCATAGTGACTTTTCAGCAGATCCTGACCGAAATCTCCATTGAAATCGCGCCAGACGGAGTGAATATGGTTCGCATTGTCCTGAGTATCGTCGAACTCAATCAGGAAAGAAGGAGCGTGAACCCGGTAATAACGCTGGTCGCCGCCATTGATTCCTCCGGACCAGGCGAAATGGATGTCTTTGCCGGCATTTCGGATTTGCTCTACACGCCGCTCTGCGACCCATTCCGGCACGTTGCGCGCGTACTCCTCGATCAGTGCCCTGAGAATATCGAACTGTCTGCTGTTCATCTTTGATGCAAGAAGTCCGGAGGGCTGCCCTTCCAATGCCGCTTTGCGGCTGGCAGCCGTGAGGATGTCCTTGTACGCGGCCGGTTCTACAATTGCTATTTTCCGTTGCGGTAGATCGAGAGATTGAATCAAATTCAGGCCGAGATCGTCTTCTCTCGACAGCGTGCGAAGACCTTTGCGAGAGCCCTGTCGGATCTCCGCTGGATTGGCCCCAAAGAAACTGGGGGCGTCCGTAACCTTGCCTTTGACAACTGTGTAGTTCTGGCTGAGATGATGGCCTTCGACACGGTACCCCCAGGGCTCGGTTTCCGATGGGGTCCCAAAAATCGAAAAGTAGTACTTCTCGGGATTCCGGCGCTCGCCGCTATCGTTCTCGATGATCCGCAGAACGTCTTCCAGACTCATGATCGTCACAGCTTTGATATAGCCGGTCTGACTTAAACCGGAACTGAGCAGCGCGCTGGCGAGATGCTTCTGGTATGCCGCCATCTCGCGCAGAGGAAGTCCTTTGCGCTCTTTGGGAATGAAGTGCCAGTTCATTCGCTCCTCATCCTCAAACTGGAACATGGCTTTGGCGCGCTGTTCGGAGTTGAGTGAGGCCAGAAAGCGGTTCGCCGTCTCGATCATGAGCCGGCACGAATTTTGGGGAGGAGGCGTTGACTCCGCGGCCGGTATGCCGGCGTGAAGGTGACCGGCGGCAGAGCCTGCGGACTTATGAACGAGCACGCCGCTTCCGGCAAGGGCAGCGGCCGAGGCGAGCAGCGAGCGGCGATCGATTCTCTTCATTGAGCTTTCTCCCGAACTGAAGTTTATCCGAATAATGCCCCCATGGCGAGCCATTATATTCGGATCGGCAGCAACGGCCACATACTGACTGCCAATCGCGCGAGCAGGAGAATCTTGTTTAACTAAAATACTTATGTGCGGACAAATGCAAGCGCCCTGGAGCCGTGTTGCATTTCACGAGTTGTTGGCTCAGCAGTCCGCAAAACTAGGCATTCAGAGCTGTTGAGATCCGCTTGAGTGCTTCGTCGATCTCGCCTGTGGTTCCAAAGCCGATGGTTACGCAATCCACGCCGGCTTTGCGGAAAGCGAAGTTCAAGGCCGCCTGGCGATCGTCAGGATTCTTGAAGCGGCCCTCTCCGACAAGTTTCATGCTGATGATGCCGGCGCCTGCGGCTTTGGTTCGCCGCATGTGATCCACTACGAACGGGACGTCTCCCTTCTCATCGATATCCTGTGTGGACGGTGTGTCCATGCGCGTGCCGTTATGATTCATACGGATCATCGCGACATCGAGAAACGGATTGTCCGGGAATGCTGCCAGAGCCTGCTTACCGTGGACCGAGGCGCCATGTGCGAGCATGAGCTTTTGCGATTTCGCGTTCTCGAAAGCGTCCTGCAGATGCCTCGTTTCTTCCGGCCAGCCTGGACTGCGCACGCAGTGAAGAAGCATGATGTCGACGTAGTCGGTACCCAGGGCTCCGATCAGGCGGTGAACGGCTGCTCGGGGATCCTCGGAGTGGTGCACATCGTACTTGGTCATAAGCCGGTAGGAATCGCGCGGGAGCCCTTTCAAGGCGACCGACAGCATCTCCGGCATGCCATGGTAGGAATCCGCCGTTTCGAAAAAGCGGATGCCGTGGTCGTAGGCGTAACGGACCAGACGCGTAAACTCGGCCTGACCCAGATGGCGCTGTTGCGCGCCGGAGTGCGTTCCGGTTCCGAATGCCAGGCGAGTGACGCGAACTTTCGACTTGCCGAGCGGAACCCAATCGCTGGCAGCGGCCTTCGAGGAAATTACGGTATCGGCGACGGCAGGCAGTGTTGTAGCCGCCAGGCTGGCTTTTAGAAAATCACGTCGAGAAGATGACATGTGGCCCTCTGCGGATCACGCTAGCACAGTCGCCCCGTCAACCCGGGGGAAACGCCTATTGCGAGAGCTTTATGCGCACGCTAAAAGACGATGAGATCGAGTGCCGGGCCTACTCAACTATGGAGCCGCTGTAGCAGAATATCGAAAACTTCATTGAAGGGTTCTACAATCGGGAACGGCTGCATTCGGCCTTGAATTATCGATCCCCGGAAGAGTTTGAGAACGAAAACATTCGTTCGCCAGCACTTCTCGGCGAACGGCAACTGTTCCCTAATTTGGCTGTGTCAATTTACCGTGTAGTGCATAGGAACGAACTGTTAACCATGTGTCCGGTCCCGACAATTGATTTTCTGGCGGAGAGGGGGGGATTCGAACCCCCGGTACCGGTTGAAGCCAGTACGACGGTTTAGCAAACCGCTGCTTTCGACCACTCAGCCACCTCTCCATTTTGAGTCTCGCCGCGCTGACAAATCGCGGGCTCATCCGTCGTCAATCTTCGCTTCGCTCAACGACGCAGCCTCATCCACTTTGCTTCTTCGCCTGATAGCGGTCGGGTTCTCCTGAAATCGTAACATGCAGAACTAATTCGACAGAATGCCGGCACGTTAAAAACCGCGCTCCATCGGCATGGCAAGCGGGCTTTCCACCAGAAAAGCGAGCTCGCGAATTTCGATTAGCGCATCGCGTATCGCCTGCTCGCGTGCCGGTTCGGTGGTAATCACGAAAGGCAGATCGCGCCAGTCCTCGCGCGGAAGTTGCAAGACGGCATCAATACCGATGCGATGCTTGGCAAGAATGGTTGCAAGCGTGGCGATGATGCCGGCCTTGTCTTCAACCCGAAAGCGCAGATAGTATGGCGATTGCTGCGTTGAGATCTCTTGCGGCCTGTACTCGCCGAGACGCTCATGGGCGAATGGGCTAACGCGTTCCGGGCTGCCGAAGCGAATCTCGCGCGCCACCTTCATTAAATCGCTGACGACCGCGACTCCCGTCGGCTTCGGCCCCGCGCCACGTCCGTAGTAAAACGTATCTTCGCCGAACGAACCGCGAATCCAAATGGCATTGTAGGCACCGCGCACTTGCGCAAGGATCGCCGTTTGCGGAATGAGACTGGGCCGCACGGAAAGCAGCAAACCCTTTTCGCTCTGGCGAGCGACACACAGCAAGCGAATCGTGTGCTTGAGTTGATGTGCGTATTCGAAGTCGATCGGCATGATGCGCCGGATGCCTTCGGTGTAGATGTCAGCGGGCGTGAGGCGTTCTCCGAATGCCAAGGCAGAAAGAATAGCGAGCTTGGCAGCGGCGTCCAGGCCGTCCACATCGGCGGAAGGATCGGCTTCGGCATAGCCTAACTGTTGTGCTTCGGCGAGCACCGATTGGAAGTTCGCGCTACTCTTTTCGATTTCGGTCAGGATGAAATTACTGGTGCCGTTCAGGATCCCATAAAGCTCGAGGACCCGGTCGCCGGCAATCCCCTCGCGCAGCACGGTGTGAATCGGAATACCGCCCGCAACGCTCGCTTCCATTGCGAGATTTACGCCGTTGCGATGAGCCAAGTTCCAAAGCTCGGCTCCGCGCTGGGCCATCAGCTCTTTATTAGCCGTCACGACGGATTTGTGATGCCGCAGCGCCTCTTCGATAATCTGGCGTGCCGTGCCGGTGCCGCCAACAGCTTCGACCACTACGTCGATCTCCGGATGCGCGACAACCTCGCGCCAATCGGCGCTTCGAAAGACCGGTTCCGGAAGCGCAGGAAGCCGCTTCACTTCGATGTTGCGGCTGCAAATCGCAGCAATGCGCAGCGGGAATCCTAATTTTTCGCGAATCGATTTCGCGTTCTGCGACAGGATTTCCAGCGTGCCCGTGCCAACATTGCCAAGCCCGACCACGCCGACCGCTACCTCCACCGAGCGCGCGCTCCGAATGTATTCATAAGTGGCTTATGATAGCAACCAGATGCCACCGTCCCGGCGATCGGCGCTCTGCGCTCTCAGCGCGTTCCTTTTGCACCGGCGAGCGCAGGCGCAACCTATCCAAGATCAGCAATCGCCGGAGGATCAACGGCTGAAGCTGCCTGAAACCAACGAAGACCCGCGGCTGCCCGACGGACGCTCACAGAAGAACGCGATTGCCAAGCAGCAGCATGAGCAGGCGTTGAAAGAAGCAAATCAGCTTGTCTCGGTTGCGGAAGATCTGCGGGACGAGCTACAAAAAGCCGGCACTTACGTGGTGCCGGTCGGATCCGTTAAGAAGACGGAAGAAATCGAAAAATTGGCCAAGCGCATCCGCGGCCGGCTTAAATTTTGAGTGCGTGTTAAGCTGCGTGACGGTAGCAACTCTCACCTGAAGCCCGATGGCCACCGTCCGCGAAAAAAGACAACTGATGAGCGCCTCCGAGATTGATCGGACGCTGGTGCGCCTGGCACACGAGGTGCTGGAACGAACGAACGACGTTCATCAGCTCGCATTCATCGGCGTGAAACGGCGCGGTGTCCCTCTGGCGGAGCGGCTGGCGGCAAAAATTGAGGGAATCGAAAGCCTGCGCATTCCGGTAGGAATTCTCGATATCAATTTGTATCGCGACGATTTGTCAGTCGTGGCGGATCGGCCGGTAGTACAGGCGCGGCAGATCGATTTTCCGATCGTCGGCAAAGATGTCGTTTTGATGGATGACGTGCTCTATACCGGACGCACGATCCGCTCGGCGCTCGACGCTTTATTCGATCACGGGCGGCCGGCGCGCGTGCAATTGCTCGTTCTCATTGATCGCGGGCACCGCGAACTGCCGATCGAAGCGCGTTACGTGGGTCGCATGGTGCAGACAACCAGTCAGGAGATCATCGAAGTTAAATTTCAGGAGATAGACGGGCAGGAGAAAGTGCTGCTTGTCGAGCGAGTGGACGATCCGATGGAGACAGCACTCGCCTGACAATGGCACGCCGCGGTCTGCTCGACATTGAATCCCTTACGCGCGAAAATATCGACTCCATCTTGACGCGTTCCAAAGATTTTCAACCGCCGGCAGACCGGCCGTTTCAGCGTTTTGATATTCTGCGCAATCGGACAATCGTCAATTTATTCTTCGAGGCATCGACGCGCACGCGTACCAGCTTCGAAATCGCCGCCCGCCGGCTTGGCGCAGAAGTCATTTCAATTACGGCAGCCGGGTCGAGCGTTTCCAAAGGCGAATCGCTGGTCGACACGCTGAATACGCTCGGAGCAATGCGGCCCGATTGCATTGTAATGCGGCATTCGGCTTCGGGGGCGCCGCACTTTCTTTCCCGCTATTTGCCGATTCCGTTCGTCAATGCAGGCGACGGAACACACGAGCATCCGACGCAGGCGCTGCTCGACGCCCGCACGATCCTGGACCGGCGCGGCAGCCTGGAAGGTCTGCGCGTAGCGATTATTGGTGATATCGCGCATAGCCGGGTGGCGCGGTCCAACATTTTTTTGCTCTCGAAGTTTGGCGTGCAGGTTGTGCTATGCGGACCGCCGTCGCTGCTGCCGCGCGAGATCGGCCGGATCGCACCGGGGCTCGAGTTGACGAGCGACATGGAACAGGCGATTCGCGGTGTAGACGTCATTATGATGCTGCGGGTACAGCTCGAGCGCCAGCACGAAGCAGCATTTCCGGCGAATGAATATTTTCAGTTCTATGGATTGCGGCCGGAACATGTCGAACTGGCCAAACCGGACGTGATTGTGATGCATCCAGGGCCGATTAACCGCGGAAGGGAAATTTCCTCGGAGGTGGCTGACAGCCAGCGCTCGGCGATTCTCAACCAGGTTGGAAACGGCATCGCTGTTCGCATGGCAGTGCTCGAACGGGTGCTGGCCACATGAGCAGACTCGTAGTCAAGGGTGGGCGGATTATCGATCCGGCGCAGCATATCGATCGCGTTGCCGATCTGGCGATTGAAGACGGAACGATTCGCGAGATTGCAGAGAATATCGAGTCAAGCGGCAGCGAGGTCTTTGACGCGCGCGGCTTGGTTGTTGCGCCGGGCTTTATCGATATGCACGTTCACCTGCGGGAGCCCGGCTTTGAACATGCCGAAACGATTGAAACAGGATCGCGCGCCGCGGCTGCGGGCGGATTTACTTCAATCTGTTGCATGCCGAATACCCAACCGGTCAATGACAACGCTACCGTTACCAGCTATATTGTCGACCGCGCGCGCCGTTTTGCCAGGGTGAACGTTTTTCCGATTGGTGCCATTACACGCAACAGCGCAGGCGAAGAGCTTGCGGCGTTTGCCTCGATGAAGCAGGCCGGCATTGTGGCGATTTCCGATGATGGTAAGCCGGTCATGAATGCGCGGGTCGTGCGCCGCGCAATGGAATTTGCCTTCGGGCTGGATCTGCCACTGATCGAGCACTGCGAGGATCTGCATTTGAGCGCGGGCGGCGATATGCATGAGGGCCTGACTTCGACACGGCTCGGCTTACGCGGCATTCCGCGCTGCTCCGAAGATGTGATGGTCGCGCGCGACATTATTCTGGCCGAAGTGACAGGCGCGC
The DNA here is from genome assembly GCA_036557945.1 of Bryobacteraceae bacterium. Lineage (GTDB taxonomy): Bacteria > Acidobacteriota > Terriglobia > Bryobacterales > Bryobacteraceae > Bog-105. Next base: position 29,386 of record DATBGM010000021.1, read on the forward strand.
GTTATCATGTTGCGCATCTTTCATCGGCCAATTCCGTGGAGCTCGTGGCGGACGCGAAACGGCGTGGTCTGCGAGTCACGGCAGAAGCAACCCCGCACCACTTCGCGTTGGCTGACGGTGACATGCCGCCCTACGACAGCAACTACAAGATGAAGCCGCCGCTGCGGGAGTCGCGCGATGTTGCCGCTATTACAAGGGGTCTGTGCGACGGCACGATTGACGCGATTGCAACCGATCATGCGCCGCACGCCGGGGCTGAAAAAATGCGCGAGTTCGAGCGCTGTCCGTTCGGCATTCTCGGCTTCGAGACCGCCATTGGGTTAGCGTTGGAACGGCTATTCCACACAGATGCGGCAAATCTAACGCAGATTATCCGCTTATTTACGCAGGGACCGGCGCAGATTGTGCTGCCCGATCGCGGAACATTGCTTGCCGGCGCCAGCGCCGACGTGACCATTTTCGGCACCGAGCACGAATGGACGTACGATGTGAATCAGTCTTCTTCGAAGAGCCGCAACACGCCATTCCACGGCCACCGTTTTCGTGGCGGCCCGGTTGCAACCATTGTCGGCGGTGAGATCGTCTGGCGGCTGGACCGTTAAGCGATTTTCCAGCCCTTACGAACCTCGGGTTTCAGCAAATCGTTTGCTTCCGAGTTGTTGGTGATCTTCATTTTCTCGGCGTCCCACTCGAGCTTGCAGTTTAGTCTTAGCGCGATCGCGCCGAGGGCGATCCATTCGGTAAATGGAGAGGAAACACTGAAATTCGAACAGGCGGGGACGCCTCCCTTGCAGGCGCGAATCCAGTCGCGGTAGTGGCCGGGCGAGCGCGGCAGCAATTCCGGAGGGAATTCGTAAGCGCGCATCTTCTCCACCGGAATCAGGCGCGTGTTCTCGCCGTACGTGCCGGTCGTGATCATGCCCTTGTCGCCCACGAACAAACTGCCATTTGTACCCTGGCTGATCATGCTCATCCATTTTTCGAGTTCGCGCTCGTGTGGAGTGAGTGATGCTTCGCGCTCCGGATTACGGCGGCGCGGTTCGCGCGGCGGCAACTCCTTTGGGTTGAAGAATTGGTCAGTGAAGACCTCGCCAATGATCTGGCGTTCGCGCGGATGAACGTCGGGTTGGGCATTGCCCACGCGATTCTCCGGCAGATCGCCGAGAATCTGATCCTTAGGCGCGTTCGGCAGGTCGGGCTGATCTTCGCGTTTGGCATCGTACCAGAAGATCTTCACCGGCGGCATATTGGCACGCGCCGGAAAATCGAAACGGATGACCGATTTCGCCGGGAAGAAGACATCGCTCCGGCCTTCGAGGCTGATGCATTCGATCGAAGTCGGCGAAGTCAGTTGCAGAGCCATGTTCGGCGCGCCGAGAATATGGCAGGCCATGTCGCCCAGCGAACCCGATCCAAAATCGTAGAAGCCGCGCCAGATGAATGGAAGATAATCCTCGCTGTATGGCCGTTCTTTGGCAACGCCGAGCCAGAGATCCCAATCCACGGTGGATGGAGCCGGCATGGATTTCGGAGCAGGCAAATTCCCCTGCGGCCAGACCGGACGATTTGTCCAGGCATGCACTTCGGTGACGTTACCGATATCGCCGCGCCAGATCATCTCCGCACATTGACGCGTACCCTCGTTCGAGTAGCCCTGGTTGCCCATCTGCGTAGCGACCTTGTACTTCTCGGCCGCTTTGAGCAGCTCGCGGCATTCCCAGACGGTATGAGCCAGCGGCTTTTGCACATAGACATGCTTACCGAGCGACATGGCATGGATGGCAGCGGCAGCATGCATGTGATCGGGAACCGTGACAATGACCGCATCGATATTATTGCCCTGCTTGTCTAGCATCTGGCGATAATCGCGGAAGGTAGGCGCATTCGGATACTTCGCGTAAGTGGAGGCGGCGCGCTTGTCATCGACATCGCAGAGAGCGACGATATTTTCGGTTTTGGCGCAGGCCGCAATGTCGCTGGTTGCTTTCCCGCCCGCGCCGATCGAGGCAATGTTGAGTTTTTCGTTCGGTGATTTGTAACCGAGCGTCTTAAGCGATGGCTCGCTGCCGAAGCCCGCGAGCGGGACCGCGCCTGCGAGCACACTGCCGAAAAAGAAATATCTCCGGGAAACACCCTCGCGCTTCATGATGCGTTTTGTTTCAACTCCCTTCGCATCATACCGCTTGCAAGAAAAAGGCAGGCGGAGGGTTCGTGCTATACGGCAGTTTTCGTCGATGTCCGCGGTTCCGGCCTGTCGGACTTTGCATAATCGGCCCGAGCTTCGCCCGTCGAAGAAATGTCGTCCGCGCCGGTGCGCTTCAAAATATCCTTCGCCTTGCTCACCCAGTCGCTGTTATCGCAATGGACGGAAAAGAGAATGCCGCCCGATTTTATGAGACCCTCGTAGCGCTTGGCTTCGAACTCGGGAATGCCCATGCCGATAAGCGCGCCGACGATGCCGCCGACCACCCCGCCCGACCCGACACCGGCTAGCGCAGTCACAATAGGGCCGGCTGCGATGAACGGTCCCAACCCTGGAATTGCCAGCGCTCCAATACCTGCCAGCAATCCCAGTGTGCCGCCGATAACTCCACCGGTCACCACGCCTGCCGTGGTTCCCTCCGGAGCCTTGGTGGCTTTTTCGTGCGCAAAGTCTTTCGTACCACTGTTGTCCTGCAGCAGAACCGAAATATCCTCGTTCCGAAATCCAGCCGCGAGGAGCTGGTCTACCGCGTTCTCGGCCATATCGCGTGTGGCATAAATGCCGTAAACTACGGTGTTCTTACCTGCCATGATTGCTAGCTCCTGTTTAATGTAAGTTCGTCGAAGACGTCGTCCGCATCCGCGCAGTTAGTCTGGCTTCTGTCGCAGGGCGGATCGCGCGGTTACTTCAGCGCACAGAGGAGCACGAGAAGGGCCGAAGGAGCTTACGAGATAGGAGTATCTAATTTCACAAACTTAGATACATGTGCTCAGGCGTGCCAGGTAATTCTTTCCGAGTTAGGCGCCCGATCTTTACTTAGTCGTGGCCAATTCCTTATTTGATCGCTCCGGCCGATCCTTTATTTGATCGCTCCGCTCCAGCGCAGCCCCACCCGCCAAAGGCGCGGCGAGCCGGTGTTGGGCGAAGGCGTCAAAGCAACCAGGTACGTTCGATCGAGCAAATTGTCGACGGATGCCACGGCCGTCAGGCTATCGGTCAGGTGCTGTTCGGCCGAAAGTTGAAGCACCGCATATCCCGGCAGCAGGAATTGATTCAAATCATCATCAAACACGAGGCCGAAGCTGCGGATCCCGCCGGTAATCAACGTTTTCTTTGCACTGAAAATGATCTGCGCCGTACCCTGCTGCTTGGGCACCTGGGGGATTCGCTGTCCGGTGGCAAGGCGCGCGTCGGCATACATGTAGCCGGCTTCGGCCCGCCAGTGCTGCCAGCGGTGATTGATGCTCGCCTCAATACCGCGCGACAAGGCGCTCGGAAAATTCTGCCGCTGGCGCAGAATCAACGTGGGCGACGTACTGATGGTTGCATTGTCCACAAGATTATTCAGCTCGTTGCGAAAAAACGTGAGCGTGAACCCGCTATTCTCGGCATTCCAATCTAAGCCGGCCTCAACACCCACTAAACCTTCCGGAACGAGATCCGGGTTGGCGAGCGTCAGGGCATTGCCTACGCGGAAATTTCGATAGAGCTCATTTAGCGTAGGCGCGCGAAAGCTGCGATATCCGGAGGCGCGGAAACGGAACCGTTTCCAGCCGACGGCGATACCGCCATTCGGACTGACGAAGGTTTGGCCGCGCTGCCCGGTAAATTGATGCCGGATACCGGCAAACAGCCGCGCCGGCCCGAATGTTACGTCGCCTTGTCCAAACAAGCCGTGCGAGATCAGAGTGCCGCCGCTGCTCGTCAACCTGTCGGTGCTGTACGAATAATCGTTGCTGAATCCGTGCGTGCCGTCGGCATCGGCGCCGGCGATCGTGTTCCAGCGGCTTCCGTGGTGCTGCCAGTAGAGCGCGCCGGCCGTTTCGTTGACGGGAACAGTCTGTCGGGAAGTGAGCCTTTCGGAGTTACGATCGGGCGACACGCTCGAAAACGTGCTGTGGAACTGCTCCTGTGTGTGAAAGCCGAGAAACGAAATCTGATCGTTGCTCCAGGAATGGGTGTAGGTCGTGCCAAGGGTGCCGAGACCGGTCGAGTTGTGGGTTAACTCGGTGCCATTGTGGCGTTCTTCCGCCAGCGCATCGAAATGAATCGACAACCGATTTTTTAAGCCGAGATAATCGGCTCGCAGATCGCCCGCCGCAAAGCGCAGATTTGCCTTATCATCGACGCTGCCGCGCACGGGCTCGGGCGTCACGTAATAGCCGTCGGTCGTGAGCGCGCGCGAATGCAGCGACAATCCCCAAAGCCCCCATAAGTTCGAGTAGCCGGCAGAGGCGTCCAGCGTGCCTGCGTTTCCGGCGAGGAAACTCGCCTGCAGGTGTTGATGCTCTTCAGGCGGAGAAAAGAGCGAAATAGTTCCACCGAGCGCGCGGTTGCCAAACACACTCGTGGCAGCGCCGCGGTTCACGTCGACTTCGTTGATGTAATTCGGGTCAATGCGATCCCAGTACACCCAGCCGCCAAAGGGATCATTAATCGGAATACCGTCCCAGAGAATTAACGTGCGGCTTGCACCCGAGGATCCGGTCGCGCGCAGCGAAACGCCCTGCGTGGTCGGATTAGCAACCAGCCCGGAGGTTCGGCGGAACAGGCTGAACCCGGGAATCTGCCGCATGCGGTCGTCCATCTCGATGCCGGGGATCAGCTTCAATTGCTGGCCGCTCAGCACGGTAATCGAAGTGGGTACTTCGCTGGTGACGACCGAATTGACAGTGACTGTGGTTTTTAGCGGCGGTACCGCGGGCGCGGGTTGAGCTTGCGGGTCATTTTGCGCAGACGCGACGGCCGAGCCCAATATCGCCAACGCCATTGCAAACAGATACCGCCATGCGCGATTTGACTGAAAGAGTGAATCGTCCGTGAGGCGCATTCGTATTCTGAAAATTGCTGGCGATGACCAATTATGCCATTCCGTCCCTTAGCCTCGCCGCCGGCATTGCCCTGCTCGCTGCCGGGTGTGGGCCGGAACGACCCCCCGGCATACAAATCGATCCCGTGCTCGCGAGATATATCACTGCGGACGCACTTGCCGTGGCCGGCATTCATCTCGATCAGCTCCAAAAGAGCTCGTTATACATGCGTCACAAGGGCGAGCTGCAGTTGCCGGGCACAGCCGGCGATATGCGAGAGCTTCTCCTCGTTTGGGACGGCAAGGGCCTCCTGACCGGCGGGCTGGGCGCGGCCGGCAAGCAGGTCTCGCTGAGCGGCGATCCGCGGGCAGTCCGGGCCGGTACGCAGGCAGCAAAAAATGGAACCGGAAAATTGCCAAACGAACTCCGGCCGTCACTCGACTGGCTTCCGGCAACCGATCCGGTTTGGCTGGCAAGCCGGGGTCTGCCGCTTGAAGGTGTGCCGATGCGGTCCGAGTACGCTTCCCTACTCTCGAATTTCCGCGGCCACGTGCGCAGCACAGCAGCGGGATTAGGCATCGACAGCGGCTTGCATCTGCGCGCGCGCATCGATTGCGTCTCCGAGACGGGATCGCGACGGATAGACGACGCCCTGCGGGCGGCCATCGGCATCGCGCGCATCCGGTCGACACAAAATGAGCGCGAGCTATACGACGCGATTCATGTGAAACGAAGCGGGGTTGCCGTCTTTATTGACGCCGATCTTTCGCCGGAAGCAAGCGACCGGCTATTGGCCCGGCTGAGCCCCGCGCGGAACCACTGAGACGACCGCGATCACAGCTTTCGATCAATTTTTTTCGCTGCCTCATACATCCGGCTAAATGATTCTTTTTGCAGGACTCCTGCAGACTCCGGCGCCGCTATCATCCACCTGCGCCCCAGCAAGACGCGGGCGGCGCACGGCTACAGTGAGCGCGTGCCGACCTTCGCATCCAGCTCACGAGGCCGCCGTCCGAGCGGCCGAACCTGGAGTAAGCAACTGCTTGCTCTGCTCGCGTTTCCGCTCACCGTCTCCGCTCTCACACGTGTGTCGGATACGATCTATACCGCCACCGGCGGCACGCCCAAGGCGGGCTCATACCTGGTTGTCAGCTGGCCGCGCTTCACCTCCAGCGGCTCGCATCCAGTTCCGCCGAACACGCAGAAGGTAACGCTGGTGAACGGCACCTTCTCCATTCAACTCGAGCCGACCGCAACCGCCGCACTTCCTTTCCGCTACACGGTCGAGTATCACCTAATTTCTGAACACGGGCTCGTCCCGCCCTACACAGAGAGCTGGACCGTCCCCGACTCGCTGGCAACCTTGAAGATTGCTGACGTGGCGGCGACCAGCACGCCGGTTGTGAATGCCGCGCCTCCATCGATGAAGGGCGATCTCGCGACGTCGGATGGAATCAGCGTCGTGCGCCTGCCTGCACCCGCAATCCCGAACATGGTGCTCGAGACGGACCCGGCGCAGCCGACCGGACTTAAGTATGGATCGCTCAGCGGGCAATTCGATCCGTCGGGG
>DATBGM010000022.1:0-23856 GCA_036557945.1 Bryobacteraceae bacterium
CCGTAACGCCGCTGCCAGTGCTCCTGAATGTAGCGGTTTACGGAGCGGATTTCTTCAGCATCGCCACGCGCGATCACCTTCTCCGCCTCGCTTTTGGCCATTTCCAGAATATCGGCGTCACGCCGCAGATCCGCCAGCCGCAGGCCGGGAATACCCGATTGTTTCGTTCCAAAAAATTCGCCGGGGCCGCGCAGCTTCATGTCCATTTCCGCGATGTAAAAGCCGTCATTCGATTCAACCAGAGTCAGGATGCGCTCGCGAGCGACATCGTTTAGCTTGCCGGTAACCAAAATGCAATAGCTCTGGTGCGCGCCGCGACCGACACGCCCGCGAAGCTGATGAAGCTGTGCCAGGCCGAAGCGTTCTGCGTCTTCGATCAGCATAACGGTTGCGTTCGGCACGTCCACGCCGACCTCAACTACCGTGGTAGCCACCAGGATATGCGTCTCGCCGGATTGAAACTTGCGCATGGCGAGTTCTTTTTCCTCATTTGTGAGCTTGCCGTGCAGCAACCCGACGCGTAAATCTGGAAACACCGTTTTTGCCAAACGAACGTACATCTTCTCGGCCGCTTTGCGCTCTTCGCTGGTCTCAGTTTCTTCGACCAGCGGATAGACAACGTACGCCTGGCGTCCCGCCTGAACCTGCTGGGCGAGAAAACTGTAGACCCGTTCGACAGCCGAACTGGCGACATGTTTCGTCACGATCGGTTTGCGTCCGGGCGGCAGCTCGTCAATGGACGAAACATCGAGATCACCGTAAACGGTCAGCGCGAGCGTACGCGGGATAGGTGTTGCGGTCATAACGAGCACATCGGGTTGCGCTCCCTTACGCAGGAGCGCGAGACGCTGGCGGACGCCGAAACGATGCTGCTCATCGACAATCGCGAGCCCGAGATTTGAAAAGGCGACGTCTTCCTGAATCAGTGCGTGCGTCCCCACGATAACGTGGATGAATCCGCCGGAGATAAGACGTTTGATCTGCTGTTTCTCGCGAGCCGTATGCGACCCGGTGAGCGAGGCGACCGTGTAGCCGAGCTTCTGCATGAGCCGGTGGAAATAGCCGAAGTGCTGATTTGCCAGAATTTCCGTCGGCGCAAGCACGGCGACCTGATAGCCGTTTTCGATTGCAATGACGGCAGCCTGCGCTGCAACGATCGTTTTTCCGCTGCCGACGTCGCCCTGCAGCAGCCGGTTCATCGGCTGGGCACGTTTCATGTCGTCCGCGATCTCCTGCATAACTCGACGCTGCGCGCCGGTCGGCTTGAAGGGAAGCAGTTTCTTGATCTGCTCCCGTACGCGCTCGTTCAGATCGAAGCTGATGCCGGCGGCCTGGCGCGATTTCGTTTTTTTGAGCGTGAGGCCGCACTCGAGCCAGAAAAATTCATCGAAAATCAGGCGCGTTTGAGCCGGCGTGCGAAAGGCGTTCAACAGATCGAGGCTCGTTTCGGGCGGTGGCGCATGTACTTCCCAAATGGCGCGCGCGAGATCCGGCAGCTCGAGGCGGGAACGTACGCTTTCGGGCAGCGGATCGCGCGGTAAGTCGATGCTTTTCAAAATGCGGTCGAGCAGGGTGCGAAAAACTCGCGTCGAGACCCTTCCGGCGGCCTCGTAGACGGCGACGATGCGTCCGCTATGCAGCGTTTCTTCAGGAACGTCTTCGCTGGAAAGAATTTCAACTTCCGGCTGGATCATGAGACGCTGCGCGCGGCCACGATCCAACTCAACCTTGCCGAAAAGTGCGACGCGCGTGCCCGGAACGAGACTATCGCGATAGCGCTCGCCGTGAAACCAGCGGCCGAGGAGCGAGGCGCCGCTTGCGTCTTCAAATTCGGCTTCGAAAAGGCCGAGCGACCGGCGGCGGAAACCCGACACCTTTGCGTCCGTGACCCAGCCGGTAACGGCGGCTTTTTCGCCGGGTGCGAGTTGCGCGATTGTTTTCGCGTTGCTGCGGTCTTCGTAACGGAAAGGAGCGTAGAAAAGAAGGTCCGCAACCGTTTCGAGCCCCTTGGCCGCAAGCATTTCAGCCCGAGCGGGGCCGATGCCCTTCACGAACTGGAGCGGAGTTTCGAGATCCAAGTTCTTAGGCTACTAGTGAGCTGTCCGGATGGCTTCGATGTGCCTCGCCCGAATCTCACCAGTTCCCTAATCTCAGCTCAAAACCTGAGCTGATTTGCAGATTGTTTGCGGCTGGCCGGCCGTTGAGCGTCGCCAGACCCGTACGAGTGTAGTCGATACCGGCGAGGCGCAGGCTGAACGCGCGCGTCAGTCCAAGTTTTAATCCTCCGCCAACGCTGATGGTCGGGGCGGTGGAATCGTAGTCGATAGCCCAAAGCGGATAAGTATCGTTGGGAATCTTTTCCCGGCTGCCGAATATCCTCTCGAGCGCCACCCGGCGATCCGGAAGTACCTCGCGCTGGTAAAGTTTCGCTACTCCTGCACGAATCTGAATATATGGTTGAAGCCGTGAGTTTGTGGGAATGGTGTAGCGAATGCCTCCCGTGCCGAAGAGCAAGTCGCCGCTGAGGTTCTCGGGCATGTTTTGAAGCTTGCAACCGCCGCCATCGAACACGAGACTCCAGGAAGGGGCCAGGTTGTATAGCATGGTGCCGCTAGCGCCGATGCAGCGGCCGTTCAGGAGGCCGGAAGTCGCCTGGAAATCAAAATCCACACGTGAAGGGATCGTCCATGGCCGGTCCGATGCTACGAGCGGCTCGTCAGGTTTGTCGATGTACCGCAGGCTGGGGTCACCGGCCCGATATGCTCGAACGCCGGCCCTGTTATCCCGGGCCCAGGGTTGGCGAAATCCGACCGTGTTGGCCAGAGTGCGAGAAGGCACGATGAACGAGCGTAGCAGCGCTCGCGCAACGGCATTCTGATAGCGGTCTTCGAACTTCTCGACCACATAGCGATCGAGGGCATCTTGCAACAGCACCAGTCCGAACCCCAGGCCCGGCGTAATGACCCAGTCTACGAAGCCCTGGGCCGGATATTTGGATTGCACGTTGCCTATCGACGCTTCGCTGATCGGTCCGATTTCAAATTCAGCGCTGTAGACGAAACCGAATGCAGCGGAGCGAAGACGGCTGATCCAATAGCGGCGGCTCTTGCCAAAGCGAACGTCCTTATACTCCGGGTCGTTGTTGATCCAAATATAATTTGCAACAACGCCCTCCATCGGATGGCCGACATAGTTCACCACCCACGGGTCGCCGTCAGTCCAGCCATGCATGTTGCCGATGGCATTGCCCCAGTCGTTTAAGAACGGCCCTTTGAGTGAGCTGCGCGTGTCAGCCTCGGTGGCGAGCCGGAAGCCATGTTCGACGCCCAAGAAGACGCCGGAGTCGCGTATGAGATGAAGCCACTGGACTTTTTTCTTCTGTTCGGACGCAGTAAGTGGTTCTGGTAAAGCGCGAACTGGATTCGCATCCGGCGGGTTTGCACTCTGAGCTGTAGATGGTCGCGTAAGAATCAACAGAAAGAGGCATGTATACGGTCCTCTTGCTAACAACCAAAGGGTGTTGCGCAGAAATCGATCAAGCATCAAAGCGGAAACCGACCTGCGGCTCAACAAGCCTTTTTAGTTAGAGGAAGAGAAGGAATAGCTGGATCTAAAATTTTTCGACACGCGCTAAATCTTACTGAAAATTCGGATCTCGTGTGAAATCGGCTACAAACTCCGGCACTTACGTGCTACTGCGCGACGGACGCGACGGTCTGCTGACCACTATCGCTCTTACGTACTGTAATGCTTCCGCGGCCGGTCGTGAGATCGATATTCGGACCGGAACCGACAGAGCCTTCGAGACGCGCGCCGCGGCCCGAGCTCTGTTCTTTAAGGGTATCGCCGAACTGATTATCGATTTCGCCGTGATCGGTGGTGGCGGTAAGTGCGAAGGTCGCGGCCACAGGAATTGCGAACTCGATGTTGCCGGAGCCCGCGCGAACGGCAATTTTGCCGAGCGGCACTTTTGCGGGCTTGAGATCGATATCGCCGCGATCGACAGAAACGTCTAGCGTGTTCGTGATCCCTTCGAGAGTCACATCGGTCGAATGCGCGTCGAGGTGGATTGGCCCGATTGCGTCCTGGATATTCAAACTGCCGCGGTCGAGGCGGACTTCTCCGGGAATGCTCGCAAGTTGCAGATCGGTGCGGCTGTTCTGCAGGCGCACGGGCTGGCTTAAAGCGCGCAGTGAGATGGTGCCGGAGTATTCACCGTTGATGGTGACCTGGCCGGCGATTTTGTTGAGCTCAATGTCTGAGCCGTGGCCGCGCAGATTGACTGCGCCCTTCACATTGGTACAGCGCACCAGATCGCCGGCGCGCGTATCCACCGTGATGCTGCCGCCGATATCCTGCACGCGGACGCCCGCATTGCCGCTTCGCAGCACGAGATCGCCGTTGACGCCGGCTACGTCCAAATCACCATAGGAGCCGTCGATTTCAACGCTCGCATCGCGCGGCACCGTGATATCGAGGTTCGTGGTAACGGTGGTGCGATTGGGTGCGCGGCTCTGATTGCAGCGGATGATCACGTTCTTGCCTTCGACCACAACATCGACCGGAGTGTCGGCATCGGCGCGGTCGGCGAGATCGTCTTTCGATGCGCGGACGGTTTTGTGACCACCGACGGTTATGGCGTCGCCATCCACAGCCGCAAGCTTCGCGTCGCCGCGGAAGTTTTCGATCAGAATGTGCGGGGCGGCTCCCACCTTTTTCTGTGTGACATTGACGGAGTAATCGTGCTGCTCGCCGAATGCATTATCGAAACCCCGGCTCCAGTCGGTGTTGCGCCACCAGGTATCGGGCTTCCGCATTTGAAAAGCGGCCAGACCGATCAGGCAGATGAGTACGACCAGAAACCAGGCGCCTCCCGAAACACCGTTCGTCGGAATCGGTCCGCGGCGCAGAGTACGAAATGCGACCTCGAGCAACGCCACAACGCCCCAGATAATCAGCAGATACGGCCAGTAAATTCCAATCCAGTCGAGGAGTGGAAAATCGGGCGAAATCGCGTGTACGAGAAACAGTACGCCAAGGGCGATGATGATGAGCGGGCCCGTAATGGAGCCGCGCGGTCTCACCGTGCCTGTCCTCCCTGGTACGGGCTGCTTTGATAGTTGGCTCCCTGGTAAGGACCGGCAGCAGCCGGCGGCGGCGGAGGGGGAGGTGGCGGACCATAGGGCGCAGGCGGAGAAATCATGCGCTCGATCAGCTTCATGACACCGATGGCAATGATCAGCAGCGGCCAGCTACGCGAAAAATCGAGAATGCCGGACTGCTGCATCGCAAACAGGATGCCGAGTGTGATAAGCAGTACCGGACCGCGCGCGGCCTGCACAAACGCGGCGGCGCGGCTATTCATGGCGCGTACCCATGAGATCGGCGGGCGGAGTGCCGCCGGGGGAATTCGGATATGTCTGCGGATTCTGACGCGGCGCCTCATGCGGAGCAGTGACGCGCGAATACAGCATATATGCGCCGACTACGATCAGGATCACCGGCCAGAAGCGGCCGATCTGGTGGAAGTTAACCAGATCGAGCGTGTTGAGCAGGTAGAGAACGCCGATAGCAATCAGCACGATGGGCCCGATCGGCGCGCGCCCGCCAGAGTGGCCCTGCGGGAGAATACTCGACCATTCATCGGGAGCAACACCCAGTTCGCGCTTCTTAGCGGTATGGTACGCCTCGAACGGCATATAAAAGACAAAGGCCGCGAGCAGAATACCAATCAGCGGTTCCATCCCGCCGGGCGCATTGCCGCTGACAATCGTCACCAGCAGCCCGAAGATCAACGCGTGCACCAGCCCTTTCAGATACTGGCCGTTATAAATTGCGCCTACGCCGGGAATGAAGCCAAGAATAAATGCAAGTCCCGGGGAGGTACGCACGGGAGCCGGAGGGACGGCTCCATTGGCGAGATAAGGATTGCTGGCAGCGTCCGAAGCGGCAGCCTGGGAGACGGGAACCGGTACGTGATCCTGGCAATAGATGGTTCCCTCGGCCGGACGCTGGCACAAGGTGCAGAGTGAGCGTCCGCAGGTACGGCAAAAAGCGACGGCGGGGGATTCCGGATGTAAGTAACAGTTCATGATTAATTCCTCTTCGGCGGTTGGCTTTGCCCATCGCCGCTGTGATTTTGCGAGTTTGACCGATTATCGCGGCCGGCGGGCGCGCTGCTGCGTCCGTTGCTGCTCTGGGCTTGCTGAATATCCTTCAGGTGCGTTTCGATTTCGTAGACAATGCGCAGGTTGTCGTAGTACTTGACGATCTGATCCTTGACGCGCATGGCCTTATCTTCCACGCCGCCCCAGACCCGGACGGGATTCAGGTCGGCAGGCTGAATCTGATGGACCTCGACACCGGTGCAGCGCTTCAGCATGGCAAAGGAAAGAATCGTCATGGCCATTCCCATCGCGAGGCGAGGCTGCAGAACCGGCTGCAACCAGCGGCTGAAAACGCGGCCGAACAGGCCCTGCTGCTCAAAAGGGTCTCGCGTGCGGCCCTGCGGAGCCAGGTACGCAATGCGGGTAATCAAGTGCGCGGGGGGCTCGACTGGCTGCGCCTGGGCAAGCAGGTGGACGCCGCCCGTGACTTCCTGCATGAACCCGGCGCAGTTCGGACATGCGGCCGCGTGCTCGTCCACAGAGGCGCGCTCGACGGGCGCGAGCGTGCCGTCGAGATAATCGGCCAGAATGGTTTCGAACTCGGGGCAGTTCATAGCCGCATCCGTCTTATACTGTTACCTTATTTCGGCGCAAAACGCGCGCCAGTTCCGCACGGCCCCGGTTGAGCCGCGACTTTACCGTGCCTTCCGGCACATCGAGCGAGTGCGCGATCTCACGATATTCCATTTCCTGCAAATCGCGCAGAATGACTGCTTCCCTCAACTCAGGAGACAGCTTTTGCAGCGCGCTTTGTAACACCTCGGATGCCTCACGTCCGGCCAGCATGCCGTCGGTGCGGCCGTGCTGCGCGGTCTTCTCTTCAAGCACGCTGAGTTTTTCTTCAATCCCGTCGGTCACCCGTTCGTTCTTAGTACGGCGATAGTGATCGACCAAAAGGTTTCGCGTCAAGCGCGTCAACCAGACCGTAAAAGAGCCTTCGCCAGCACGGAAACTGCCCAGAGTACGAAAAATACGCAAAAAGACTTCCTGGGTGAGATCCTGCGCCTCGCTTTCGCTGTTGGTAAAGCGATAGCAAATCCCGTAGACACGCTTGGTCTGTACCTGGACAAGCTCTTCCCAGGCGCCCTGCTCTCCTCCGAGGCAGCGCCCGATCAGTTCTGATTCAGCATCCGATGGCTGCGGAGTTGCCTTGGCCGACACGATGATTCCGGGGGGAATACTTGAGTTTAGCCAAATGGGTGCGATCGCAGCGGCTGACATCGTCTCTCTATACTGAGCCCTGCGGGGGAGGCTCCTAGTTCATGGCAGCTCGAATCCGCATCGGCTCGTATTCTAAAGAACGCAATTCCGCAGGCCGAAGTTCAAACTGGCAAGCCCGCATATTTTGCCAAACGAACTTTAGAGACAAAAGCCAGGCGAAGACGCAATTGCATCAGAGGCCTGCTTAAATGGAAAAACCGCTATGCTCTGCCCCTTCTGCGGCTTTCGTGAAGATAAGGTAATCGATTCGCGAGAAAGCAAGGAAGGCGACTCGATCCGGCGCCGCCGTCAGTGCCTGAGCTGCGAACGGCGCTATACCACCTATGAACGTTGCGACGAAGTGCCTTACATGGTCGTAAAAAAAGATGGGCGACGTGAGACTTTCGACCGCCAGAAGGTGCTGAACGGACTGCTGCGGGCTTGTGAAAAGCGTCCGGTCAGCATGGGAAATCTGGCGGGGCTGGTAACGGAAGTCGAAACAGAACTGTTCGAGAATCCGGACCGGGAAATTTCAACCGCTACAATCGGGGAGCGGCTTATGGACCGGCTGAAGATCCTTGATAAAATAGCTTACGTTCGCTTCGCCTCCGTTTACCGGGATTTCCAGGATATTGAAGAATTTCTGGGCGAACTAAAGAACGTAATGCTCCACCGGAAAGTCTAATCAGGCGAGGGTAGCGAAAGCCGTTCACAGGCGGCGGCCGGTCGCTATCATTTGTGTAACCAAGGACTTTCGCGGACATCTTCATAAATAGGTATTAACTTCCCGGACAAGATCGTGTACAATCATGGCGCGCAATACCATCATTTAAAGCCTGGGGCCGTTTTGTGCCCGCAGGAAAAAGCTCAGAGCCAGGGTTTTTCCAGGCCTGTTTTCGAGAAGGTGCAAGTATAGTTTGAGGGGTTTTGGGTTGTCTATAGAGGTGATTAAGTAAGTGGATCAATTCGAAGATCAGTATCTGGCCGAGGGTCGGGAGCCGTTAGGGCTTCCGTTCGACGACGAGTCGAACTTCTTTCATCCCGAGGAAGTCCAGGATGAAGAGTTCCACGGCGCACAACAGGTAGAAGAGTCCATTTACACGGACGACCCGGTCCGGGTGTACCTGCGTGAGATGGGATCGGTTCCGCTGCTTACGCGCGAAGGGGAAGTCAGTCTTGCCCGCAAAATGGAACGCGGCAAGGTGCGGATGCAAAAGGCGATCAGCCGTTCTCCGCTGATTCAGGGTCTGGTCTACGATTTTGCAGAGTTGGTGCGCAAGGGCGCCGAAGACGTGGACAGCTATGTCGACTTCGGTCCTTCGGATATTGAAGAAGGAAGCCCGGCGGATGTAAAACGGCGCGCCGAAATGGCCGAACTGTTTCTTGCCTACCTGGCGGCGGACAAGAAGCTGCAGCAAGCCCGGGAAAAACACGCTTCCATACCCGCAGTCAATAAGAAGTTGCGTAAAAAATGGGCGGGCAAAGTTGCGCGCGCCATGGTAGAGCTTTCGAAAGCGCTGCGGGCAATTCCGTTCAACCTGGCGCGCTGGAAAGAGTTCGTTCGCGCTATCGAGGCGACGGCCGACGAGATGGCGCTGTTCGACAACGAAATCCGGAAACTGGAGACGCGCACCTCCGCTTCCGCGCAAGCGCGACTCAAAGAGATCAAGCGCGAGCTGAAGAAAAAAGAGAGCGAAGCGGGCGCGCCCCTGCCCCACTTACGGCACAGCCTTTCTGTCATTCGCCATGGTGAAGTAGAGGCCGAGCGCGCCAAGAAGGATCTGGTCGAGGCGAATCTCCGGCTGGTGGTTTCGGTGGCCAAGAAATATGTCAATCGCGGGCTGCACCTGCTGGATCTTATCCAGGAAGGCAATATCGGGCTGATGCGCGCAGCAGATAAGTTCGAATACCGCCGCGGCTACAAGTTCTCGACTTACGCGACATGGTGGATCCGGCAGGCTATTACGCGCGCCATTGCGGATCAATCGCGCACCATCCGCATCCCCGTTCACATGAACGAGAGCATGAACAAATTTCTGCGCGCCACGCGCGAGCTCGAAAAGGAGCTCGGCCGGGTCCCGACCAACGAAGAGATCAGCCGGCGCATGGATATTCCCGTCGAGAAGGTGCAGAAGCTGAAAACGATCTCGCGCGATCCGGTGTCTCTCGAAACGCCGGTCGGGCGCGACGGCGAATCGGCCCTGGGCGATCTGATTGAAGATCGTTGGGTCGGCTCTCCGGTGGATGCGGTGATCGATTCGAACGTTCGCGATGAAACGGCGAATATTTTGAAGACTCTTTCGCCCAAGGAAGAGAAGGTTATCCGCCTGCGCTTCGGAATCGGCTGCGAACGCGAGCACACGCTCGAAGAAATCGGCCAGGAATTCGACGTCACGCGCGAGCGCATCCGCCAGATTGAGGCCAAGGCGCTGCGGCAGCTTCGCTCGCCCGAACGCGCGCGGCATCTGCGGGCGCTCCTCGCCGCTCGCTAGACTCATAGGCCGTTGCGCGGCTGAAAGTGCGCACACTTCCCGACTGTTAGCCGGGTGTCACTCCGTTTGCCCGATTTCGCGGGCTTAAAAAAATACATCCTGCGGCCATCCCCATGATCAAAAGCGGGCATGAGAACAGGCTGGCTTTTTCTCACGAGTGTCGTGTGCCTGCAAAGCACGCTGCTGCTGGCAGCCGACAAGGAAATTTCGACTTTCCCGGCATACGTGGATTCGGATATATGCGCGCGGCTCATGCTGGGCCCCATCACTTCCGGCCGGATCTCTTGCAGCCAGACGACCCACAAAGAGGGTGCTAACCCGGTACTCGTCCGGCTCAGCAACAATATGGTGCTGGATGTGAACAAGGACAAGATGATCAAAAATCTGGTGGGTCAACTGGTACAGGCCAGCGGAGAACTCAATGTGAGAAACGGCGAGCTTAAGCTGCAGGCGGTAAACCCGATCCAGGCGAGCTCGATTCCCGCCGGAGATCCCGGACGGAAGTTGCTCGATGTGCGCACCTACCGCGCGAAGGGCGCGCCACAGGTTTACGAAAAGGTACGGCATGAACTGGCGATGATGCCTTACATTAGTGAGTTCGATTTCATTTCGTTCTCTATGGTTGGAGACACCGTTATTCTGAGCGGCTGGACCGTTCGCCAGACCAACCGGAGTGGTGCGCAAAACATCGTGAAAAACATAGAAGGGGTTGGCTCCATTATCAACAACATCGACGTATTGCCGCTCGGTTCTATGGACATGCGCATTCGCGCCAGTGCCAGGGCGGCTCTGCAGGTGAATCTCTCGCGGTATTTCTGGGGCAGCGGTTCGGATATCAAGATCATCGTCAAGAACGGCGACGTCATCCTTTTGGGAGCGGTGACTAACTCCGGCGACAAAGACATCGCAAATATAAGGGTTAATTCGCTTCCCGGAGTGTTCCACGTATTCAATCTCCTGCAGGTCGTGAATAGCGGAGAGAAGAAGAAAGGTTGAACGATGCCGAACGTCAGAGTTATCGTTGCGGCGCTAATTATCAGCGTGAGCTGTAGCCGATCGCCCGAGACCAGGACCAGCCCGGCCAGCGCGGAGCAAACGGCCGCCCAGCCGCAGATCGAATTGAAGAAGATGCCCGCCGGCAAGGAATTTGCCGGATTCCTGAAAGATTATTCGAATTTGAAGCCAAATCCGAACGTCGGGGAAAATGCGCTCACCTACGTGAGCACGGACCAGCAGAAGAACCTGCACAGGTATATCGCGATGATCGTCGATCCGGTACAGGTGTATCTGACGTCTGATGCCGATGAATCGAAACTGCCTGACAAAGCGCGCGGCGTGGCGGCCAGATATTTTCACAATGCGTTGCAAGGGGCGGTTTCGAGCGCGTTCCCGATCGCGGATCAGCCGGGGCCGCTCGTTCTGCGGCTGCGATCGGCCCTTGTCGGCGTGGATGTCGGCGGCGATATTCCGGCGGCTGACAGGCCGGCTAATGCGGACAACGCGCTGGATCGGGGTGTCAACATCGGGAAAGTGGGCGTAGAGATGGAACTGGTCGATTCCGAAACCGGCGAACAGATCGCTGCCATGGTGGACCGTGAGGCGCTCGGTAGCGGTGCTCAGATCGGGGCCGTACACTTTTCCAGAGACGAAAAATATGCGGCGGCGCGCGAGGCCTTCGACGGCTGGGCGCAGCGTGTTCGCCAGTTCCTGGATTCATCCCATGAATTGTCTGCCGAGGACGCCAAGCGAGCGGAAGAGGCTTACCACCCCTACAGCGAAGAGACAGCCAAACAGTAACCGAGGCGGGAAAGCTGCACCGCGCGCCTTCTAACGTAAGGCCTAATCCAGCTTCCGTTCGAACTGGTGCTCATTCTCCAGCCGAAAGATGCAGAGCGGCTTGGACGCCAACTGTCGTTTTACTCCCGGTTCCGCCGGGCAGCTACACGCTCGCGGTTGAGTCACCCGCTTCACCCGCAGCGAGACAAAAAACACTACGGTAAACGCTGGCCGGTCGCTTTCCGTTTTTTTTGGGCGAAGGTAACGTTTAGACCTAACGGCTGGCAAACAATTGTCAAACGGTATTTCCGGTACTTTCTCACTATCGAATTTGGAATCGGCTAGTCCGTTTCTATTGGATTCAATACCACTAATCGTGTAAAGTACTGTGTAATCGCGTTTTCCTCGCTGGCTTGAGAATTGCTTTAGAACGCGGTTACATGGCTTGCCTCTGACAACAACCTGTATAGGGGCTTAGCTGGAGGTGATTCTGATGGCTTTACGCGCCTATTTTACGGCCACCCTGACCGGGCTGCTGGCCGCACCTATTCTGCCGTTAGTGGCTCTCGCGATGATCGCGGTACCCTTGGCCGCTCAATCGACCAGCGGCGACCTGGTCGGTACCGTTTTCGATGCTACTGGCGCCGGTGTTCCCGGAGCTACTGTTGAAGCAACCAATATCGAGACGAGCATCAGCACGTCAGCCAAGACGGGCAGCCACGGCGAGTACCGGCTCGGCAATCTGCTGGTGGGCTTCTACAACGTGACCGCCACGGCCTCGGGATTCGCCACTTCCAAGCTGGCGAATGTCGACGTGCAATTGAACGCCACACAGACGGCCAATTTCAATTTGCAGATCGGGCAGGTGGCAACCACGGTAGAGATAAGCGCGGCCGGCGTTGCGATCGACACCACCACGGCGCAAGTTCAATCCACCTTCGATTCGCGGCAGATCGTCAATATGCCAATCATCGAAAACTCCGGGCTGGGTTTGTTCGGCGCCCTGCAGCTTTCGCTGCTGAGTTCGGGCGTATCTTCGAGCGGAGGTGTCGGGCAGGGAACAGGGCCATCCGTCGGCGGCCAGCGACCCATGAATAACAACTTCACGATCGAGGGTGTGGATAACAATAACAAGACCGTCACCGGGCCGTTGGTATATGTGCCCACGGAAGCGACGGCCGAGTTCACGCTGCTGCAGAATCAGTTTGCCCCCGAGTATGGCCATTCCACCGGCGGGCAGTTCAATACCGTGATCAAGAGCGGCACCAACAATGTCCATGGCAGCCTGTACGAGTATTTTCAGAATCGTAATCTGAACGCGGTGGATGAGGCCTTCGCAAGGCAAGGCTTCCGCAGCAACCCGCGTTTTGACCAGAACCGT
Organism: Bryobacteraceae bacterium; assembly: GCA_036557945.1. GTDB lineage: Bacteria > Acidobacteriota > Terriglobia > Bryobacterales > Bryobacteraceae > Bog-105. The sequence goes on from DATBGM010000022.1 coordinate 13,017, forward strand.
TTAGGCGCCAGCATCGGCGGACCGATTCTCAAGAATAAGCTCTTTTACTTCGGAAACTTCGAATACGCTCCATTGGGCCAGGCGCTCACGCTGTCATCGCCAATTTTTGCGCCCACAGCGGCGGGTTACTCCATCCTTGCCGGCATTCCCGGAATTTCACAGACCAATCTGAGCGTGCTGCAGCAAAACATGCCGGCTGCTCCGGTCAACGATCAATCGACGATCTCGGTTGGAGGAAAGCAGATCCCAATCGGCACGTTCCCGATTGCCGGCTCCTACTACACGAACCAGTACACGGCAGTGGCTTCGGTCGACTACAACATCTCGGACCGGGACCAGCTCCGGGGACGCTACGTGCAGAACAAAGTCGATCAACTCGATAACGGAGCCAATTTGCCGTCTTTCTGGACGACTCTTCCACAGCGGTTCTACCTGGTCTCGCTGGCCGAGTTCCATAATTTCACGCCGAACGTGACGAACGAGCTGCGGCTGGCGTACAACCGTTTCAGCCAGACCTACGTTGTTCCGCCGATTACGTTTCCTGGCCTGGACGCGTTTCCCAATCTCACGATCGACGACCTGAACTTCGCCAATATCGGCCCGGATTCGAATGCGCCACAGTACTCAATCCAGAACACCTACCAGTTAGTCGAGAACATTAACTGGACGAAGGGACGGCACACGTTCAAGTTCGGCTACGACGGGCGCGACCAGATCAGCCCACAGCACTTTATCCAGCGCGAGCGGGGCGACTACGAATGGGGCAGCCTGGAATCGTACCTGATGGACACACCGCCCGACATTTTCGGGGAGCGCAATCTGGGCAGCGTTTCGTATTACGGAAATCAGTGGGCGCATTATCTTTACGCCAACGATAACTGGAGAATTCGCCCCAACCTTAGCGTGAACCTCGGCATCCGCTGGGAGCTGACGACTGTTCCGCTTACCCAAAAATTGCAATCGCTGAATGCGATTTCGGATGCTCCGCCGCTGATCACGTTCCATGCTCCAACGACTGCCTACAAGAACTTCGCACCGCGTATTGGCATCGCCTACTCCCCGGGCACGAGCGGCAACACGTCGATTCGCGCCGGATTCGGCATGGCCTATGACGTAATCTTCGACAACGTCGGATCGACGGCTTATCCGCCCCAGTTAAGCGCTACCGTCGATACCAACAATTACCCGAACCTGTTTGTGCAACCCTTCCTCGCGAATGGCGGTATTTACCCCGGGAGCGTACCTTCTGGCGGCAATCTGTCGCAGGCGGACGCCCGCGCGGCTACCTCGAGCTACATCTACGATCAAAAGCTGCCGTATTCGATCCAATGGAACGTCGGCATCCAGCACGTATTTGCGAAAGACTATACGTTCGAAGTCCGCTACCTGGGCAGCCGCGGAGTCCATCTGCTTGTTCAGCAGCAGATCAATAAATATTCGAGAGTGACCCCGACGAGGTTTCTCCCCACCTACATGCAGGCGCCGTCGCAGGCCCAGCTCGATTCACTCCCGCTCACGCTTACAGATCTGGAGAATGACTCCAATAATCCCGTCTATGGTCCGCTGGGATTCCTCAGCAACATCACCGCCTGGCCGCCGATTGGAAATTCGATCTATCACGGCCTCGCGCTGCAGTTGAACCGCCGGTTTGCGCATGGTTTTCAGATGGTCGGCTCGTATACCTGGAGCCACAACATCGACGACAGCACGGCCACTCACTTTTCGACCTATCTCACACCGCGCCGGCCGCAGGATTTCCAGAACCTGAGGCCTGATCGAGCATCCTCCGCTCTCGATCGCCGGCACCGGCTGACGGTCAATGCCCTCTGGGAAGTGCCGTTCTTCCATGATTCCAGTCACTGGATGGCGAGAAACCTCCTCGGCAACTGGCGTGTCATCAGCACCTACACCTATGAGTCGCCCGAATATGCCGAGGCGCAAAGCGGCCTCGATTCCAATCTGAACGGAGACTCCGCTGGGGATCGCACGATTATCAATCCCTCGGGCGATGCGCATAAGGGCAGCGATGTGACCGATTTGACGAATTCGAACGGCGACACCGTTGCGTACCTTGCCACCGACCCCACAGCGCGTTATATTACCGCCGGCTATGGGGCACTCGCGACCGGCGGCCGCAACACGATTCCCACGCGCCCCATCAACAACTTCGATTTCTCAATAGGAAAGCGATTCAACTTCACCGAAACAAAGTCGATTGAATTCCGCGCGGATGCCGGCAACGTATTTAATCATCCGCAATATACGCCCGGTTTTGTGAACTCCATACGCCTTACCTCGCAGACTACGTCGCGCTCTTTCCTGCTGCCGAGTGATCCTGGATTCCAGGACTGGTCTGGTAATTTCGCGAGTAATGCCCGGAACATGCAGCTTGTGCTGCGATTCGTCTTCTGATAGGGTTTTAACGCTTTTCGAGCACCGGCTGCCTGCGTGCCTTCACCACGTGTAGAAACGCGGGCAGCAGCGACACGACAATAATCAGCAGCACGACTTTTTCGAAGTTGTTGCGGATCAGCGGAATGTTGCCGAGCAAGTAGCCGGAGCCGATCATCGACGTCACCCAGCCGATGGCGCCGATGACATTAAACGCCAGAAAGCGCCGGTAGCTCATCTTGCCGACGCCTGCGATGAATGCCGCGAATGTGCGGATGATGGGCACGAATTTTGCATAGATGATCGTCTTGCCGCCGTGCTTTTCGTAGAAGGCGTGAGTCCGATCCAGATATTCGCGCCGGAAAATACGGGAGTTGGTGTTCTGAAATAACGAATAACCGAGCGAGCTGCCGAGAAAGAAGCCGATGCCGTCACCCAGAATGGAGGCAGCGGTCAGCATCGCGATCATGAGGCCGACCGGTAGCTTGCCAGCGCCCGCCACGATACCGACCGTGAAGAGCAGGGAATCGCCGGGCAGAAAAAAACCGACGAGCAGCCCGCTTTCGGCAAAGACGACGGCGAACAGCGCCAGATAGCCGAGCCAGCCCGAGAGCACCGTCGAAAGAAGATGGATCAACTGGTCCGGGTCTGTAAGGCTCCGGATAAATTCGATGATTTGGTGCAGCACGCGTTTTTGTCTTCTATCCCTGGTAGGAGCTGATGATACGGCTCAAAGTAGCCTGGTTGATTTTGACCTTGCCGCGGCGCTTCAGATCGTTCACGACGCTGTCTCGGAAGAGCGGCTGCTGGATGGTTTGGCGCTGCTGCTGAAGGCTTTGCACAATGGCCGCTTTGTTGGCGGCGAACTGGCTCATGTCGGCTGGGAGCCGTTCTGAAACGCGGCAGACGAACTGGCCGGAGGAAGTTGCCACCGGGCCGACGATATCGCCCTGTTTGGCTTTAAACGCGGCCGAGAGCAGCGAAGCCGAGCCGATGCCCTCGGCGGCGCCGTCGATGGTAAAGGGCGTGGCTGTTTTCACCGTTGTTCCGTAACTCTTGGCGATAGCTTCCAGACTCTCGCCTTTCTTCGCGCGTTCGGCAGCTGCTTTGGCGGCTTCCGCGGCCAGGCGTTCAGTCTCAGCGTCGGTGTACTTCTTCAGAACATCGCTCTGAACCGAAGCATAGTCGGCGTCATGCGCAGCGGCGATCCCGGCAATTGTGGCGAATGCTTCCTTTCCCTGCGGATCGAGGTTGGCGACCTCCGTCACCCCCCCTTTCGGTGCGCTAAAGATCGCGTTGATCAGCTCAGGCGGCTTATTCACTTCGGGCAGGGTCGAAGCATTGGTAATTCCGTCCAGCCGGAAGAACTTCAAATTGTATTTCTTGGCGATGGCTTCGGCCTGAGAGGCGTTGCGCGAAATTTCGGCGTGCGCATTTTCCACGGCCTTGTGCAGGCTATCGCCGGCCACCTGCTTCTTTGCCTCCATGAGTAGCTGGGGCTTCACTTCGTCGAAGGTTTGAGTATGAGCCGGTAACTTCTGCTCGCATTGAATGATGTGGTAGCCGTATTCGGTTTCGACGAGACCGCTCGTCTCGCCGGGTTTTAAAGAGAAGGCGACCTTTTCAAAGTTGGGGACTGTTTGCCCGCGCACGATCGGATCGAGGTCGCCGCCTTTGGCCGCGGATACAGTATCGTCCGAGTTCTTTTTTGCCAGCTCGGCGAAATTGCCGCCATGCTGAATCTGCTTCAAAATGTCTTCGGCCTTCGCTTTCAGCTTGGGAACTTCGTCTTTCGATTTGCCTTGCGTCTTAATCAGAATGTGCCGGACTTTGACGCGCTCGGGTGTGCGGTAGCTGTCGATGTTCTCCTGGTATTCCTGCTGAAGCTGCGCATCGGAGACATTGGCGGCCTGCATGAAATCGGCGCTCGAGCCGACCACGAGATTCACGTCGCGTTTTTCCGGTGACCGGAACTCGGAGCGGTGCTTATCGAAGTAAGCTTTTACGGCCTTATCGCTCTTATCCACTTTGGAGACAAACGCTTTGGGATCGAAGGGAATGTACTGAAGACCGATCTTCAGGTTTTTTCGCTGGTATTCGGCGCGGGCATCCTCATCGGAGACGATCAGCGACTGCAGTTCGGTCTGCTCGAGACGGGCGGCAAGCATGGCTTCGCGCTGCTCGTTTTCGAAAGCTGCGATGCTCATACCCTGCGCGGCCAGCGCCTGCTGATAGACCTGCAGGTCGAACTTTCCGCCGAGCGCGGGAGCGACTTCGGCCTGAATACGGTCGCCAAGCTCCTGATCGGAGATGTGAAGGCCCATTTCGCGCGCTTTGTATGCCATAGCCTTCGATTCGATCATCTGGTTGACCAGTGAGGGAACGTACATGGCAAGCAGCCCTTTCGGAAGATTGGCCTGTCCGCGGGTGATGCGCTGTACGGCGCGGTCAAGATCGGTCGTCGTGATCTTCTGGTCGCCTACTGCCGCGATCACGTTCTGGCCAGAGGCGTTGGGCCCTCCGGGACCGCCCGGAATCAGGTAAATGAGCATGGACGCGGCGACAACGACCAGCAAAACGCCGAGAAGAATGCGTACACTCTTCTCCCGGCTGCGAAACAGGTCAAACATAAATGGAAGCTGGAAACTCCTGGCTGAGAACTTCTAGGGCAAGCGAATGGATGCTTTTGCCCGTGGGCTCGGCTTTACCCAGTATACTTCTGTGAATGATCAGCCTGCGGCTACGGCAGATGCGACCGGCTTACGGTGCGTTTCCAAATCGTCCAGGAACACGTAATAGCCAACGCCTCCACAGCGCACGCGCACGGTCTGGTCGTCGAAGCCGGGGCCGCGCAGATCCAGTTCAGCGCCTTCGGGCAGCCGGGTCATCAATCCGAGGCTCGGCTTGGCTTCATTCATACCGGGAAGGATCTGGATCGCGGAGACGCTCCGGCCCAGCGTATACGTTTTCTCGAACGGGACAACCGGAAGGACGTACAACGATTCTGTTCTCACGGGGACCGCCTGGCAACTATTTGTCTTGATTTCTCTAGTGTACTAGAAAAACCAGTACTTAGGAAGGGTAAGAATTTACGCAGGGAATAGGTAGAGGACATGTACGACTTAAAAAATCTGGGCAAATTGAAGACCCTGGACGCGAATGCGCCCGACGGGATGAAAGCCTTTTGGGCGTTCGACAAGGCGGCAATGGTCGCCGGAGCAATCCCGGTCAAATACAAAGAGCTGATGGCCGTGGCGCTCGCGCTGATGACGCAATGCCCTTACTGCATCGATATTCATTCAAAACGGGCGCGGGAAGCGGGAGCATCGGAACAGGAGCTTGCCGAGGTCATAGTCGTTGCGGCAGCTTTGCGTGCAGGCGGAGCGATCACGCACGGCACGCACGCCCTGCTTTCATCGCCCCAGGCATAGTCTGGCCGATGAGCGGAAGCTCCGTCACGGGCGGGCGAGCTGAACGGGCTGCCCGAACTGGCTTTCGAACAGCCGGATGAGCCAGGCGCGATGGGCGGATAGGAAGGTATCAAAACGGTCCGGATCGGCTGGATCGAAGGAAGGACCGGTCCAGTTCAGCGCCGGTTCAGCGGCGGACGGTTCGACTCGCGCCTGCGGATCCTCCGGGCGATCGATCATCTTCCCGACGTAACGATTGCCGTTGAAAACGATGGCTTGCGCCGGACCCCACCCCGGCGCCAGTTCGTAGGTACCGTCGGGATTACGTCTGATTTCGTGGCCAAACCGCGCTGTGCCCTGCGCGAAAAAAAGATTATCGCGGAACACGGCGTCCCGCGCCCAACCTTTCCAACTCGTGACCGCCAGCATCTGCATGTCAATTCCCGGTCCGGCATAGATCGCGTTGTGAGCGACGGTCGTGTGCTCGGCGCCGCTGAGGTGAATGCCGCGAGTGTGATCATTGCGGCTGATGTTGTAGCGCAAGATCGTTCCGGTATTCCCGATGTTTTCCTTCGGATCGCGTTCAACCGGCGTGCAGATCAGCATAAACCCGCCTTCGTTATCGTGACTGTAGTTGTATTGAAAGACTGTGTTGCGCGAGTTGTAGTCCGAATCGAAGCCCTCTCCGTCCCGCGTCGTGCGCGTCAGGTAGGATTCGTTCAATTGTAGAAGCGTATCGTCGGTGCTCCACGGCCAGATGCCGGCATTGTAGCTGCCGGCGCGCCGATTACAGTTGCGGGCAATGTTGTGTTCCACCAGCGCTTTGCTGGTTGCCCAGGGGACGATACCGTCGCCGCCTACATCGTCCACAAAATTGTCGCGAATGATGACATGCAGGCTGGGAAACCAGTGTGTACGCCGGGCGTGATAACTATTAGCTGCAATCGCGGACCGGTCTACGGTGCGGACGATGTTCCGCTCTATCGTGAGCCCGTCGAAACGGCTGGGAACGCGATTGCCGAGCGTGCGAAAGATGATTCCGCCATTATCTTTCGCATGGTCACCTTCGCCGTTCACGCCATTAACGTCATGTATATAGAGCCCCGCAATGACGATGTGCCGGGCCGTTCCGAAGTTGTCGAGAAAGATGTGTACGCCACGCCGGACGGCGGGCTGCGGTCCGCGATTGGTAATTTCCAGGTTCCGGATTTCGACGTTCTGGATGTTGTAGAGGCGCACAACATCCTCGACCTGGCCCTGACCGTCGATCTTCGGCCGTTTGCCCTCGCCATAACGATCAAACACGAGTGGCGCCCCGTTTGGGCCCGAGCCCTTGGGAACGAGTTGGCCGGTCCATGTGCATCCGGCTTTCAAAAGAACGCGGTCGCCTGGTTTGAACACGGTCCGGTTGACCTTTTCAAGACTCTGCCAGGGGATATCCCGGGACGTTCCGGTATTCGCATCGGCGCCTCCATTCCGGTCCAGGTAGTAGGTGGTGCCGTGAACTATTCCGGCTGCGCCGGACAGCAGCACAGCGATCGTCAACGCCCGCGATGTAGTCTCAGCGATCATAGATATTTAGTTTGTCGTATTGCCATACGCCAAGATGAAATGAGCCCGCGTTTTTTCGCGAGGCGAAGACGTAAGAACACAAAAAATGTTAACAGCCGGAATCGTGGGACTTCCCAACGTGGGGAAGAGCACCCTTTTCAATGCAGTCACCCAAACGCGCAAAGCACTTGCGGCGAACTATCGTTTTTGCACCATCGATCCGAATACCGGCGTGGTCACAGTTCCCGACGAGCGCTTGAACGTGCTTGCGCGTATGAGCAATTCACAGAAGATCGTACCTGCGGTGTTCGAGTTTGTCGATATCGCGGGATTGGTAAAAGGCGCCAGTACCGGCGAGGGTCTTGGTAACCAGTTCTTAGGCCACATCCGGGAAGTAGATGCCATCGTGCAGGTCGTGCGCTGTTTCGAAGATCCGAACATCGAGCATGTGATGGATACCGTCGATCCCGTACGCGACATAGAAATCATCAACACCGAGCTCGTTCTGGCCGATCTCGAATCGGTTGAAAAGCGCAAAACGCGCCAGCAAAAGGCAGCCAAGAGCGGAGACAAGAAAGTGATTGCCGAGCTGGAATTACTAGAAAAACTCGAGGCGCACCTGAACAGCGGGAAAACCGTTGTGACGCTCGATTTGACGCACGAAGAGAAAGCCGCCGTTCGTCTTTTTTTCCTTCTTACCGCCAAACCGACGCTGTTCGCCTGCAATGTGGCCGAAGGGGATCTCGCGCATGCCGGCGAGAATTCGTTCGTGCGCCAGGTGCGTGCCTATGTGAAGGAGCATCACGATACGGGAGCCGTCGTCGTTTCGGCTGAAATCGAATCCGAACTGGTGACACTAAGCCCGGAGGAGCGCGCCGAATATCTCGCCGGACTCGGTGTCACTGACACGGGCACAAGTAACCTGATTCGCGAGGCCTATCATCTGCTCGGCCTGCGCACGTTTCTGACTACCGGCGAAAAAGAAACCCGCGCCTGGACCATCCATGCCGGCGACAAAGCGCCGCAAGCGGCGGGCGTGATCCACTCCGACTTCGAAAAAAGTTTTATCTCTGCTGAAACCGTTTCTTATGCGGATCTGGTTGAGGCCGGCTCCTTCACACGCGCTCGCGAGCTCGGTAAGCTGCGCACCGAAGGCAAAGAATACGTCGTGCAGGATGGCGACGTGATCGAGTTTAAGACATACGTATAGCCGCTAGTCATTATCCTGCTCGAACAATCTGCTGCGGTCAATTCGTTCCCCTTTGAAATAAACCGAATGAATGTGCTCGGTGACAGTGATGTCCTGCAAAGGATCGCCATCCACTAGCAGGAACGTCGCGTCCCGTCCCTTTTGAATAAGTCCCAGCCGGTTATCCGCTCTCAGAACCTTGGCGGCATTGTAAGTCGCCGCTTGAAGTGCGGAAGAAGGAGGGATGCCGTCTTGCACCCACAATTCCAGTTCGTGCTGTACGGTCGGCCCGTGAATGACGAGCATATTCCCGGCATCCGTGCCCGTGATCAGCAGCACGCCGCTCTCGTAAGCCGTTTTCAGGTTATGCCGCACGTTTTCCCAGACGCGTGCGAGCGAGCCGTTCTCGCCTGTCTTGATTTTCTTCAACGCGACGCGTGTATCTTCGAGCAGGTCCGCCGGCCCCACCTGCTGGAGAATGGAGCGGTCGAGCAGTTGCGCATTGCCCGAGCGCAAATCGACCAGCCCTTGATAGACGCTCAGGGTCGGATCATATGCGATCGATTTTTGTTTCATCGCCGCAAACAGCTCGGGGGGTACGGGCGATTCCATCGATCCGTGCTCAATGCTGTTTGTTCCGGCCGCGACGGCATCCTTCATATCGGTCACATCGCCGGTGTGAGTCGCGGAAGGCAAGCCGTCGGCGGCTGCTTCGGCAATCACGGCGTTATAAATACGAGTATCCAGGCGATGAAGCAGACCCCACTCCGCATTACCTGCTTCGAGGACGGCCTTGATCCCGTTCACTCCCGCTTTCTTCAGCGCGTCCACCTGTTGCCGTGCTTCTTCCGGCGATTTCGGTTCGCGCAGAAACTCGGCTTTTGCCTGATCTCTCATTGCCGCGGGAAAACTCGCGATCAGCTCCTCCGGATGTCCGCCTGCTGCTGTAAATAGAGGGCCGCAGACGAACAGTTCGGCGCCCAGATAGCTTCCCGAATTCACTTCATCGCGTAATGCGAGCGAGTCGTGCAGCCAGTCGCCCGTACTGCGAACCGCCGTAATGCCGCTATACAAGTAGGCAGCGAGCCGCCGTTTGCGCAGCTTCCGATCGGCGTATTTCCGCGACTCTTTGTATACGCCGCCGGGCGCGCCGATATGCACATGCATATCGATCAGTCCGGGCAGCAGCGTCTTGCCCGAGCCATCGACGATTTCCGCCTTCAAAGCTTTCGAATTTGCCGGCGGGGTGCCGAAGACCTCCTCGATTTTGCCGTTGCGAACCAGTACCGCTCCGCGCTCGATCAAGCTCCCGTTGCCGACGAAAATTCTCACGTTCTGCACGAGTGTTGAGCTGTGCCGGTACAGGTTGCGCGTCAGAATCTTCGTTTTTTCGATGTTCTGCTTCGTGCGCGCCTGGTACACACCCATGACCACGAATGGCGCAAGCACGGCCAGAATCCACAGCTTCGCCGTGCCCGCGATCTTCTCTTCTTTTTCCCAGCGAAAGAGCTTCGTTCCGATCACCAGCGCGACGCCCATCGTAATCACCAGCGCAACCAGGGGAATAATATTCGCAAAAAAGCCCTGCCCCCCGATCATCAATCCCTGCAGGCCCTGAAACAGGTAGGTCGCAGGCAGGAATTGAGCAATGCTCTGAAGCCAGACCGGCATTATGCTCAGGGGAAATGTCGCACCGCTCAGAAACAGCATGGGCAGATACAGCAGTTGTGTCAGGATCGACATCTCCTGCATGGAATTCACGACTGCCGCCACAATCATGCCCAGCGCGCGGAACGCGATCACGCCGATACAAATGAACGCCAGCACAGCGCCGAAATTCGCCGGCAGAGGAGCGCCATAGATCACCTTGCCGAAAAAGAAGAACAGAAATACCGAAGGCAAAAAGGCAACGATCCCTGACACCATCGCCGCCACGATGATCGGCAGAGGCCCTACAGGTGCAACCTTGAATCGCCGCAAGATATTCGCTTCGCGGTCCTGCACCGCACGCATGCCCGCGCCGAAAAAGCCATTGCCAAGGACGCCGATGATCAGCACCATCGTGATCACCTGCGTCATCGCGCCTGTGCTCTCGGATCCGCGAAACGATTGGGCAAAGATGAAGAAGAACGTCAGCGGAAACAAGTAGCTGAAGAACAACACCGAACGGTCGCGGCCCATCAGCCGGAGATTGCTTTTGATCTGCGCAATATAGGGCCGCATGCTATTCCCGCAGCTTCTTTCCAGTCAGCTTTATGAAAACGTCCTCGAGCGTCGGACGCTTCAAATGGATGTCTAC
>DATBGM010000023.1:0-3270 GCA_036557945.1 Bryobacteraceae bacterium
GTTCATCGGCATGGATCGCGAACAACTGCGCGCGCGCACCCTCGAAGCCATCAAGAATGTGCAATGGATTCCTGCCTGGGGCGAAGAACGCATGACGAACATGATCGCCATGCGCCCCGACTGGTGCATTTCTCGGCAGCGTGTCTGGGGCGTGCCGATTATCGTCTTTTACTGTGAGCAGTGCGGCGAGCCATTCACCGAAAAAAGCGTGCTCGAGCGCGTGGTAGCGGAGTTCCGCTTGAACACGGCCGATGCCTGGTATTCCAAGAGCGTGCGCGAGCTGATGGGCGAGGGCCATCGCTGCGCGAAATGCGGCGGCACAGAGTTCCGCAAAGAGACGGATATTCTTGACGTCTGGTTCGATTCGGGGTCGAGTCATCTGGCCGTGCTGAACGCGCAGAACGCGTTGCCGTGGCCTGCCGATATGTATCTGGAAGGCGGGGATCAGTATCGGGGCTGGTTCCAGAGTTCGCTATTGATTGGCGTGGCGTTGAAGAATCAGGCGCCATATCGCGAATGTGTCACGCACGGTTGGACGCTCGATGCCCAGGGGCGGGCGATGTCGAAATCGCTCGGGAACAACATCGAGCCGGAAGAGATCGTCAGCAAAAAAGGCGCGGACATTCTGCGGCTTTGGGTAGCTTCGGTCGATTTCATGGAAGACGTGCGGCTGGATGAAACGATGTTGGATCGTTTGTCGGAGGCCTACCGCAAGCTGCGCAACACGTTCCGCTGGATGCTGGGTAACCTGCGTGCGTTCGATCCGGCGAAGGATGCCGTTCCCGGAGAAAAACTCGCGGGCATCGACGCCTGGATTCTGGCGCGCGCCGAGACGCTGGTGGAACGCTGTCTCGAATGGTACAGCCAGTATGCGTTTCACAAAGTGTATCGCGCGGTGTACGATTTTGCGACCACGGAACTGAGCGCGATGTTTTTCGACATTGCGCGCGACCGGCTATATACCGCCGGACCGCGCTCAGTCGCGCGGCGCAGCGCGCAGACGGCGCTTTACCGGCTCAACCTGGCGCTGGTGCGGCTCTTTGCGCCGGTTCTCACGTTCACTTGCGAGGAGGTCTGGAAGCATACCGAGTCGGATGAATCCGCGGATAGCGTGCACATGGCGTACTTTCCCGAGCCTGCGGAATTGACGGCCGGATTTTCGGCGGTGCAGCGCGAACAGGCAGCCGATTGGGAAAGTTTACGCCCCCTGCGGGATGACGTTTTGAAAGCGCTCGACAGCGCGCGCGAGGACAAAGTGATCGGTTCCGGGCTCGAGGCGGCCGTCGTGCTGCGGCCTTCCAAGGAACTGGAGCCGCTGGTACACAAATATGCGAGCGACCTGCCGGCCTGGTTTATCGTGTCGCAAGTGGAATTGGAAGATGCGACCGATGGTGCGCCGGCGGTGAAAGTGGAACGCGCGCGCGGCGATAAATGCGAGCGATGCTGGAAGTATACGACCGACGTGGGGAAAGACGACAGCTTTCCTACCGTTTGCGCGGCCTGCGCGTCGGTTTTACGAGAGCTGTTGGGCTAGTGCATCTGAGGCGATATCTGCCATTTGTGTTTGCGCTGCTGATCGTGGCGGCGGATCGCTGGTCGAAGATCGCAATCCGTCATTCCATGACGTCGTTCGACAGCATTCCGCTGGTTCCGGGCTGGGTACGGATCATTCACACGGAAAACCCCGGTGCGGCATTCGGAATCCTGGCGGAAGGCAACCAGTGGCTGCGCAGCGGCATCTTAATCGGCGTATCGACGCTTGTGCTGATATTTGTCGTAAGCGCGTTATGGGGGAGCCGCAACGGATTCACGAGCAATCTGGCGCGCGCAGCGCTTGCGCTCGTGCTGGGCGGCGCGGCCGGCAATTTATACGATCGCGTCGTGCATGGCACAGTGACGGATTTCATCGAGGTCTATCACGGCGCATGGTCTTTTCCGGCATTTAACGTCGCCGACAGCGCGATTACCGTGGGAGCAGTTCTGCTGCTGATCGAATTGATGCATCCACGGCATAAGCGGTCGGGCCTGGCGCATAACGAATAGCGATGTTACCCAAACTCATCAGCATCGGATCGTTTTACATCCCGACTTACGGCGTGCTGGTCGCGCTCGGGTTTCTGGCCGGGCTAGGCGTCACGTTGCGGCTCGCGCGCCGCGCCGGACTGCCCGCAGAAAAGATTACGAATCTTGCAATTTACTGCGCGATCGCAGGAATTATCGGTGCAAAGCTGTTCATGTTCCTGTTCGACCTGGGTGATTATCTGCGAAATCCAGGGCAGATCTTTTCGCTCGAAACACTGCAGGCTGCCGGTGTTTTTCACGGCGGATTTCTCGTTGCGATTGTATTTGCAGCACTCTATATACACCGGCAGCGCTTGCCTGTGCTCGGCACGATGGACATCTATGCGCCGGGCATCGCAATCGGGCAGGCGATCGGCAGGCTGGGCTGCTTTGCGGCGGGCTGCTGCTGGGGCAGGGAGTGCGACCTGCCGTGGGGTGTGCGCTTCCGCTCGGATTTCGCTGCGCCCGTGCCGCTCGATAAAACGCTGCACCCGGTGCAGCTTTATGAATCGGCGGCCGATTTCCTGATTTTTTTGCTGCTTTTCTGGCGCGCGAAACAGAAGCACCCGGCCGGGCAGATCATCGGCCTGTACATGGTGTTGTATTCGACGGCGCGCTTTCTGATCGAATTCTTCCGCGTACACGAGCAGGCGCTGGTGGGTCCTTTTTCGCTGACGCAATGGATTGCGCTCGGAGTGCTTGCGGCGGGAGCCGTAATTCTCGCTCTGTACAGTAGACCGCGTGAGCACGCGGCCGCGCCGCTTGAGCCCGCTCCGTTGCCTCGATCTCGTTGAGTCGAAAAAATTCGCCCGCGTCTACTCCAAACAAGCAAGGCGCTTGTGGGGGAGCGCGTATGAAAAATTAATTGTCTTCCCGATGAGTTCTACGATCAAGCTGCTTTTAACAAGGCGATTGTCAACCGGACGGTGTTATCTGATTCGTTAGCGAACGGAATGAGCTATATTCCCGGAGTTTCGGTAGACTCGGATGGCGTCTTCAACGGTGTTCATCCAGGAGACGGCAACGGACACTTCGCGCCGGGCATGTACGTGGGCAACCGAGCATGACACGCTCACGTCCTGATGTTCAGCACAACGATTTGTGCATTTGCCGCTATAATAGTGGCAAATGCCACTCCTTCTCGCGAATAGTTCCAGCGAAGCGCCGGGCGGCCGTGTCCGTTTTTACCGGCGCGTGCAGGAGAAGCTG
>DATBGM010000024.1:0-14054 GCA_036557945.1 Bryobacteraceae bacterium
CTATCTGCGCGAAGCCCAGTTCCTCGTCGAGGAGGGCGCCTCCGTCGAACAGGTCAACGACGCGCTCTATACTTTCGGCATGGCCATGGGGCCGCTTGCCGTCGATGATCTGAGCGGCCTTGACATCTCCCACGCCATTCGCAAAGAATTCGCGCATCTCGAAAAACCCGGCGTGCGCAAGCCGCTCGTCGCCGCCCTGTTATGCGAGCAAAAGCGCTTCGGCCAGAAGTCCGGCCGCGGCTGGTCGCAGTACGATACCGCGCGCCGCCCCTCGCCCGATCCGGACACTGCCGCGCTGATCGAGCAAACAGCGCAAGCGGCCGGCATAAACCGTCGCCGCATCGCAAACGAGGAAATCGTCGATCGCTGCATCTACGCGCTCGTGAATGAAGGCGCGCGCCTGCTCGAAGAAGGTGTCGCTATGCGCGCCTCTGATATCGACGTCACCTATCTCTACGGCTACGGCTTTCCCGCCTGGCGTGGCGGCCCGATGTTCTACGCGGACACCGTCGGACTCCCCAACGTCCTCGCCCGCATCCGGAAGTTCGAACAACAGCACGGCTCCGATCTCTGGTCCCCCGCTCCGCTTCTCCTGGAGCTCGCCGCAAAAGACACGACGTTTTCCGCGCTTGACGCGCAGCCCTGATTTGCTACAGCACGCCTTCTGCCAGCCGCGCCGCCCGCGTCGCCAGGTAGTTCCGCTCCGGCAAGCTCGTCGTGCCTGCTGCCGCTCGCCGGTAATGCGTGACCGCGCCTTCTTTATCCCCCGACATCTCGAGCAGATGCGCCCGCACCGCGTGCAGCCGGTAATGGCCGGCCAACCGTGCATCCCTGTCCAGCGCCTGCAGCAGTTCCAGCCCTGCCGCCGGCCCCTGAACCATCGCCGCCGCAATCGCGTGATTCAGCACAACCATCGGATTGTCGCTCATGCGCTTGAGCAGGGTATAGAGCGCCAGAATCTGCGGCCAGTCCGTCTCTTCCGCATGCGCCGCCTCATCATGCACTGCCGCAATCGCCGCCTGTAGCTGGTAGGGTCCCACCGCGCCTTTCGGCAGCGTCGCCGAAAGCAGTTGCACGCCTTCCGCGATCAGCGCCCGGTCCCACAGCCGGCGCTCCTGCTCCGGAAGCGGAACCAGCTCCCCATTGGCGCCCGTTCGCGCCTTTCGCCGCGCATCCGTGAGCAGCATCAGCGCCAGTAGTCCGGCTACTTCCGTGTCCTCCGGCAGCCGGCTGTAAACCAGCCTGGTAAGCCGGATCGCCTCCCCGGAAAGCTCCGTTCGTTGCAACTGCGCACCGGCGCTGCTCGCGTATCCCTCGTTGAAGATCAGATACAGCACGTGCAGCACACTGCGCAGCCGCTCGCCCCATTCCTTCTTCGCCGGAAATTGAAACGGAACGCCTGAAGCCTTTATGCTCTGCTTGGCGCGGCTGATGCGCTGCGCCATCGTCGCTTCCGGCACCAGGAATGCGTGCGCGATCTCCGCTGTCGTCAATCCGCCCACTGCGCGCAGCGTAAGCGCAATCGCCGACGATTGCGTGAGCGCGGGATGGCAGCACATGAACAGCAGCCTGAGCGCATCGTCCTCCTCTCCCTCCGGATCGAAAGCCGGCGCAGCGCTCTCCGGCGCGGCACTTACTGCATTCTCTCGCCGTCTGCGCGCCAGTTCGCTGCGCAAATGGTCGGTCATGCGCCGCGCCGCTACTTGGATTAACCAGCCGCGCGGATTGTCCGGTAATCCCTGCTTCGGCCATTCGAGCGCAGCCGCCAGCAGTGCCTCCTGCACCGCATCTTCCGCATCGGCGAAATTGCCGTAGCGGCGCATGACGGCTCCCAGCACGTCCGGTGCAAGCACGCGCAAAAGCTGCCCGCGGTCGTCATCCCGCGCATTCATGTAACGAACTCTTCAGGCAAGGAAATCTTTGGGCGGTCCGCTCATGATCGGCCGTACTTCGATCGGCATATTCAACGGCTTTCCGCCTGCGCCCGGCGCCGCCGAAATGCGCGCCGCAATGGCGTACGCCCGCTCCGGCGAATCGACATCCACAATCCAGAAACCCGCCAGAAACTCCTTCGCTTCCGGAAACACGCCGTCCGTGATCGGCGCGCCGTCTTTTCCCGCTCGCACCAGCTTCGCCTGGTCGGGAAAGGTAAGCCCTTCGCCGCTCACCATTTCTCCCGCTTCGCTTAGCTCTTTGTTCAACGTCATCATGAACCCGATGTGCGCCTGAATATCGTTCTTCTGCCAGCCCGGAAACGGATCGCTGTTCGCCTTCATCGTGTTCATCATCAGGATGTATTTCATTTCTCTTTGACTCCTCTCGATTCTCGCGCTGTGTCTTGCGCCTTTTCACGGATACGTCGGAGCCCGCCTGGCATTCTCGACATCGGCATGAAAAAATCTTTCGGTAAGCTGCTGCATGCCCGAAAAGCCCTCCTCCACCGCGCGCCTCGAAGCCTTTTCCGACGGCGTCCTTGCCGTCATCATCACCATCATGGTGCTGGAGTTGAAAGTACCCCACGCCAACGGCATCGCCGGCCTCCGTGCCATCCTGCCCATTCTTTTGATCTATCTGCTCTCGTTTGCGTTCACCGGCATCTATTGGATTAATCACCAGCACCTGATCGAGCGCATCCAAGCGGCCGATGCGGCCATTCTCTACGCGAATCTCGTCTTTCTCCTCTGCCTTTCGCTCCTGCCGTTCTTTACTTCCTATCTCATCGAAAAAAACACAGAACCTTTTGCGGTTGCGCTCTATGTCCTGTCCATGATCGCCACCGGTTTTTCCTTTCTGCTGCTGCGCCTGGCGGTTCATCGCCATCTGCGGCATACGGGCCGGCTCGCCCGCGCCGATGATGCCGAGCGCCGCAAACACCTGCTCAGTCTCGCGCTCTATCTGATTGCCGTGCCGATCGCTTACGTGCATCCGCCGGTCGCACTGCTCCTCGTCGCCGTGGTAACGCTCGTGTGGATCTTGCCGACGCTGGCTCTTCGCCGCTAAATTCCCTGCACGCGCCGCTCTTTCCCCGCCCAGAACGGCTCGCGCAGCTCGCGCTTCAGAATCTTGCCTGTCCCCGTCTTCGGCAACGGCTCGCGCCGGAACTCGATCAGCCGCGGCAGCTTGAACTTCGCCAGCCGCGTCTGCAAAAACGTCAGCAGATCCTCAGACTTCAGCTCGGCATTCGATTTGAGTGACACCACCGCCGCCGGAACTTCGCCCCATTTCGCATCCGGCGCCGCGAACACCGCGCATTCGAATACCGCCGGATGCGCCGCAATCGCCCGCTCGATCTCGATCGACGATATGTTCTCCCCCCCGCTGATGATGATGTCCTTCTTGCGGTCCACAATGTGGATATAGTTCTCTTCGTCCCACACCGCCATGTCGCCGGTGCGAAACCAGCCGTCCACGATCGCCGCGCGCGTGCCCTCCGCGTCGCGGTAATAGCCATCCATCACGTTGTCCCCGCGGATCACCACTTCTCCGATCGCCCGCATATCGCGCGCGACATCCTGCCACCGCTCATCCACCACCCGGATTTCATTCCCGAGAATCGGCCATCCCGCCATCGCCAGGTGAAACAGCCGGTCCGCTTCATCCCGGTAGCTGACCGTGTCTTTCGCGCGCGCTGAAGTCGCAACCGGAGCCGTCTCGGTCAAACCGTAGCCCGCCATGATGCTGCACGAAAATGTCTGCTCGAGCCGCGCCACCAGTTCTGGCGAAGCCGCCGCGCCCCCCAGGTGAATCTCCCGCAGGCTCGATGTATCGAAGCGCCCCACCTCCGGCGAATTCACCAGCGCATTCGCCATCACCGGCACCAGCGACATGCCGGTCGCCCGTTCCTCCTCGATCAGCCGCAGCACCAGCGACGGCTCAAATCGCCGCACCATCACCTGCTTGGCCCCGTTCATCGTGGCCGTCTGCGGCCGCCCCCAGCCGTTCGCATGAAACAGCGGAATCGTGTGCAGTTCCACGAACTTGTCGTTCTGCGTAATACTGCCCGTTACTGCCAGCGCGTGCAGATACAGCGTCCGGTGCGAAAGCATCACGCCCTTCGGCGTGCCTGTGCTGCCGCTCGTATAGAAGAGTTCCGCAATCTCGTTCTCATCGAACGCAGTGATGTCCGGACGCTCCAGCCGCTCCCGCGCCAGCAGCTCTTCATAGGTACAATCCGCCTCCTGCACCGCGTCGCCGCTTACCACGTAGCGCGCGATTGACCGGCACGACTTCCGGAACCCGCCGATAAGCGGCGCGAACTCGCTCTCGAAGATCAACACCCGCGGCTCCGCGTGATTCAGAATCTCCGTCAGCTCGGCCGGCGTTAGCCGCACGTTCAGCGGCATCGCAATCGCCCGGATCAGCGCCGGTCCGTAATATCCTTCGAGCAGTTGATGCGTGTTAAAACTCAAAAATGCGACGCGATCGCCTCGCTTCACACCCGCATCCCGCAAACCCGCCGCCAACCGTTCCGAGCGCTCGCCAAATTGTGAGTAAGTGAACCGGCACGCTCCCGACACCAGCCCTTCCTTCCGGCCATAGAGATCTACCGCCCGGTACAGGCACCGCACCGGAGTCAGCGGCAGCTTCACTCCCCGCAAACCTCCGCCAGTTTTGCCCGCAGTACCTCAGGTAACGGCGCCGCCCGCTGCGTCTTTCGATCCATACAGGCAACAACGATAGCACCGCTCGCCGCCGGCTCGCCCCCTTTGAGCGCCTGAAAGCCGAAATGAATGGAAGACCGGCCGATCTTCACTACCCGTAACTCGATATCGATCACATCGTCATGCTCGATCGCCAGCCGGAAATCGCATTCGACGTGTACCCGCGGCAAAGTAAAATCATGTTTCAGGTAGTGAACGCCCAGCATCCGCATGAACTCTGTTTCCGCCGATTCGAAGTAGCGGAACATCGCCGTATAGTGAATTCGTCCGCTCGCGTCCGTATCGATAAAGCGTATCCGCGTCTGAAAATGAAAAGGCTCGCCGCGCATCATCCCCTACAGCATGCACCAGAACTTAAACCAGCCGGAACCGGACCTCGCGCCGTAAGCGCCGAACGAATAGTACTAAAGCACGTTTCTTGTAAGATACGGATTTAGTATGCTCCTCTAATCATGTCCCGATGCGAACGCAGCCACATGGAGACTATTCAGACTACGCTTGACTCGACCCTACAGACTGCCGATAAAGCTGAAGAGCTTGTTCTGAAGGAGGCCGCAAAGCTCGGGCTGGAAGAGGACGACCAGCATCAGGTCGGCATGGCCGTGCGCGAATGCACCGTAAACGCCGTCGTGCACGGCAATCGCTACAACAAAAACAAACGCGTTCATCTGCAGATCGAACGCTCCGAAAAGGATTTGACCGTGCTGATCGGCGACGAAGGCGAGGGATTTGATCTCAATTCCCTGCCCGATCCGCTCGCACCCGAAAACCTGCTCCGCCAGTCCGGCCGAGGCCTCATGCTGGCACGCGCGTTTATGGATGAGTTCGATCTCCATCCCAGGCCCGGCGGCGGTACCGAAGTGCGCCTGGTCAAACATTTGAATCGTTCGTGATACCTTTCGATCTTGTGAGTCTTGTGAGGAGGCAGCAGTGAGTGTAAAACTGACATCTCGCCAGGTAGGCGATGTCACAGTAATCGACGCGGCGGGACGAATCACCCTGGGCGAAGGAGCCAGCGCCTTTCGCGACGCCATACGCGGACTGGCGGCAAAAGGCGACAAAAAATTGTTGCTCAACCTCGCCGACGTTTCCTATATCGATAGCTCCGGCATCGGCGAAATGGTTTCCGGCTTCACCACCGTCACCAACGGCGGCGGCCAGTTGAAGCTCGTCGGACTCTCCAAACGCGTGAAGGATCTCCTGCAGATCACCAAGCTCTACACCGTCTTCGAAGCCTTCGACGACGAAGCCGAAGCCGTGCGCAGCTTCCGCTAGCAGTTTGTCTGTGTGAAGTAGGCGTTTTCGCCTGCATCTTCGGACTTACGTTTCATAATGACCTGAAATAATTCGGCTCCGTCTCCGCTGGCTCGCCCACCGGCCAGCCAGCGCTGTAAATCCCAGGATCAGCAACGCGATACTCGCCGGCTCAGGCACCCCGCCCGGAGCTGATGCCGAGTAAGTGCGTCCACTGGCAGTGGTATAGGAGGCGCCCGGCGTCAATACGTCAAGGAAAAAAAACCCGGTCGAAGTAAAATTTGAGCTCGTCGCATCTGTCCCCGGAAGACTGGGACCGCTCGTGCTCGAGACAAAAAGCTGGCTCGTGATTTGAACCGTCCCGCCGTTTGCGAACGACACGATTCCGTCCTCTCTTACCGGCGGAAGTCTTGTAAAATCCGTGTTCCCCTCCTTCAAGACAATGTCTGGCAGCAGCGCCGGCTGTGTCGAGCTATGCAGGTTGATCTGCGCCGTCGCCTGGCAGAAACTCTTGCTGGACGCACACGCCGTCGACAGCGTTCCTTGCAGTCCGAGCGTCACCCGGGCGGTAATAAAATCCGTTCCGGCAGGCCCGGTAAAGACGAAGGTATCTCCCCATGCCAGATTCGCCAGGCTGACTGCCACGGCCCTCGCATCCGGACCGGGCGCCAGCGTTGAACTGGTGCCCGCGAAGCCCCGCAGCAGCCCGTAATCGGCCACTCCGGATGAGGTCGCTGCCATCGACGATCCACCGGCACTCGATCCCGAAGCAGAAAGCGACTCGCCCAGCGGCGTTAAGCTGGCCGACGGTCCGTTCAGCTTCTGCTGCCTCGCAAAGAAATCTCCCGACACGTCCCCGATGGCTTGCAGATCGAACGTGTCGAATGCTGCAATCGGCAGCGATGCAAGCATCCCTAAATAGAGACAAGCGCAGCCTCGAGTGTTCAAAATCCACCTCCTGAACCTCTGGAACAGAGGTAAGCCGTGGATGATTGTAAATGGAACGTGTCGGCGCGTCACCACCTGAACTGGTAGTTCCGTTGGCAGCTACTTCAACCGTCGGCAAGATACACGCGGAAGCGCCCGAGCTGGTACAAAATCATTTTTCAAATGCGATGCCGCCTCGCAGCTCCCAGTCCGGCCACACACTCTGAACGATCAGCTTGACATGCTCGCCCAAACGCACGGCTCCGCGCAGGCCGCCCTTCCATTCATTCTCTTCGCGGTATTTCGTGTGTTCCCATAATCCGCCGATCTCGAGCCGGCCAAGCCTCGCGCTGATGTGGTTGTTGTCGAGAACGCTCGCGTAACTCGTCTGCCCCGTCTCTTCGTTCTCGACGTGACGGCGCAGCGACTGCGCTGCGTAACCCTGGCTGAACCAGTGCCGCGTCTCCAGCTTCCAGCGCAGCGTCAGCATGGGAGCCGTCTCTGTCCCGGCTCCAAACGCAACGCCAAAACCCGGAGAAATCGAGAGCTCTTTCCAGCGAAACTCCCAGCTCGCCGCCGTAACTCCGGCGTCTACCGATTCGGTGCCGAAATATTGCCCGTCAAAATGCAGGTCTTTCCAGGTCCGCGCCACCAGGCTGCCGCTTCGGAAAATGTCCGATGCTACGAACTCGGCTTCGAACCCCGGCGTTCTGTCCTGCGCCCACGACGAAACCGCGAGCGTCAGCAGTCCTCCTATGACGAGCGCCGGCTTCCTGCCAACCTGAACAACGCTCTGTGTCCGCCGGTGCACTCGTCAGTTCGCGGAATCCGCCCTGAACAAAAAAACCGAACCCGTCATACGGCAGGCATTCCCCCACAGTCTTTTGCCCATCCGGCCTTCCGCGTCAGCTTGTCCCTGCCGGCCTTCTAGGACGAAGACTTGCTCTCGCCGCCGTACTTCGCGACCGGATCCAAAAACGATGCTGCGTCGCTCGTCGCCTTCACCTTTCCGCTCAGGATGTCGCCGTTGGATTCCTTCTGCCCGTAGATCGCCTTGTTCCCATCTTCGTCAGCCCGCAAGGTGCCGCCCTGTAGGGAAAGCCCGCCAAACACGCCGCGCGAGCGTGACCACGACAGAATGTCGGCGTGCATGGTGGCATCGGTCTGCGCAGTCGCATCACGGCCCACCGGTCCGGCCGCTGCCGACGCTTCGCCGCCCAGTGTGAACTTGCTGGAAAGCAACCCCTTCATGCCCTTCTCGCTCATCACCAGCATCACGATATCCGCCGATTCGCCGCCCACTTGCAGGCCGAATCCTCCACCCTCAACACGCATCGCGGCCGGCGCTGTCCAACCGGTTCCATTGGAATTCCTACACGTCGCAAATCCCTTGCCGTACTTCCCCGAAAACATGAACCCTGCCTTCTTCATGTTCGGAATCACGATCACGCAACTCGCCTTGTGAAAAAGATCACTCGGAATCGCCTTGTCGCTCGCGGCCATAATCTCGTTGAGAACCTGTCCGGATTCGGCCAGTCTCTTTGTATCTGCTTCCCCTGCCATTAGCGGCAGCGCGGAAGCCAGCACGGAAACAATCAGCAGCTTACTCGACATGTCAAAGCTCCTTTTCAAATCGACTAAGATCCCCAACTATATTTGAGATAACAAATGCACAACTAGTTACTGCTCAACTACATTCTGTGAACAGGCCCCGCATCCCATTAGTTAACTCGTAAACGGACAGGCTCCGCCAGCCCCTCTGATGCCGATCCCTTCCTTCTTCGCTGACAAGAATGAACGAATATTTAACTTGTCTGTTTTTGACACTCGCTTCCGGCCGAAGTTCTAATTTCTTCGGCTCCATCAAAAGTCGCGTCAGAAAAAAATTCGATCCCCCTCAGCTTCCTGCCGCTCGAAGTAACCAGCCTGCATCGAGCTCATGCGCGGAATCATCGGTTGCCAGCTCATTTGTTCAGCGCTCGGCCTCTTAGCTACTCACGCTCTCGGACAAAATAACCCGGTGACAAATGAGTATCGCGTCACAATTTTCCCTTTTCACCCGATAAGCGAGAACCTGACCGGCTTCGGCTACCTCGGCTATGTAAACAATCCGCAAAATGACTACTCGACCTACTATTTGGGGTACCCCGGTCTCAACTACAGCATCAAACCGTGGCTCCAGATCTGGACCGGTCTCATTGGAATCTATACGAACAATCACGGGAAGGACGATACCCTCGAGCTCCGCCCGTTTGTTGGCCCCAAGTTCTTCCTTCCCAACAGGCGCAAGATGAACCTCTACAATTTCACTCGTTACGAGGGCCGGACCACCTATAGCCACGGCACACATGACTGGAGCTATAAGACCCGTCTGCGAAGCCGTTTTGGAGCGGAGATCCCGCTTACCTCCCTTGCCAAAGCCTGGCAGCCGCGGACGTTCTACGTCCTCACCGATGTCGAGCCGTTCTGGCAGTCCGGCGCCGGCCTCGACATGGTTCGCTTCCGCGCCGGACTGGCTTACATCGCCGAAAACCACATTCGCGTAGAATTCATCTATCACACCCAATGGGGCCAGTCTTCCGGCAGCGATTCGCTCGTCTATAACCGGAACATCTTCCGGCTGAATATTAAATTAGGAATGAGGCGCGGCCTCCTGGGCAAAGTATTGAATCCTGGCTCCTAGAACGATCTTTTTCTCTATTTGTTCGCCTCCGTAAATAACAGTTGAGACGACTATCCCCCTAGGGACACTCCTTAAGCAGTCATCACTTTTCCGAAGGGAACATATTCCGCATGACGGGTTCTTTGCTGACAACACAAGCTTATTTCCACCCCGGGCAACAGCCCGCCGTGGTCGATATCCTGCTCGCCGACGAGCTTACCCTGGTCCGCGAGGGCCTTGCCGCCCTTTGCAACTCGATCGGCGGCTTCCGTGTCGTGTCCCAGGTGGGATCCGCCTCCGCCGCTCTCGCCGAGATCGAACGCCTGCGGCCGCCCGTGGCTCTCTTGGATCTCGGCCTCTCCGACCTCGCCGCCACCGAAGTCATCCGCCGCGTCCGCGAACAGGATCTGCCCACCCGCTGCGCCGTCTTTTCCGTCCGCAAAGACCGTAAAACCGTGCTCGAAGTGCTCCGCAGCGGCGCCTGCGGATATCTGCTCAAAAGTTCCACCCCCGAACAGATGGCCGAGGCGCTCACCCAGTTCACCCAGGGCGGCATCTATGTCTCCCCGCAAATCGAAGTCATGGCGCTGTTCGGCGACGGCAGTCCCCGTCCGGAGGCCGATCCGATCGACTCGCTCAGCAGCCGCGAATTCCAGGTCTTCTCTCTGCTAGTCGAAGGCGTCCGCGCCAAAGAAATTGCCGCGCGCCTCTCGCTCAGCCCGAAAACCGTCGATACCTACCGCTCCAGCCTGATGCGCAAACTCGACATCCACGACGTCGCCGGGCTCGTCAAATTCGCCATCAAACGCGATCTGGCCGATCTCCGCGCCTGACCGCCCTTCCGTCGGCCTACCCGAGCTTCTTCTTCAACGCTTCATTCGCCGCCGCCGGATTCGCCTGCCCGCGGCTCGCCTTCATCACCTGCCCGACCAGAAATCCGAGCACCGCCGTCTTCCCGCCCCGGTACTGCTCTACCTGTTTCGGATTCGCCGCAATCACGTCAGCCACAATCTTCTCCAGCGCGCCCGCATCCGAAATCTGCTGCAAGCCTTCGCGTTCCGCAATCGCCGACGGCGCTTCCCCCGTTTCGAACATCTTCGGCAGTATTTCTTTCCCGAGTTTTCCGGAAAGCGCGCCCTTGTTGATCAGTGCGACCAGCTCGCCCAGGTGTTCCGCCGAAACCGGCGATTCCGCAACCGTTTTCCCGGCCGCCTTGAGTAGCCCCATTAAATCGCCCGCCACCCAATTCGCCGTACTGCGTCCATCCCCACTCGCCTTCGCTGCAGCCTCGAAGTAATCGCCCGTCTCGCGCGCGAGCGTCAGCACCTGCGCATCGTATTCCCGCACACCGTATTCCCGCACAAACCGCTCCCGTCGCTCCGCCGGCAGCTCCGGCAGCTTCCCGCGCACTTCATGCAGCCAGTGCTCGCTCACCCGTAGCGGCACCAGGTCCGGCTCCGGAAAATAGCGGTAATCGTGCGCCTGCTCCTTGCTGCGCATCCCCACCGTCTTTCCCTGCTCCACGTTATACAGCCGCGTCTCCTGCATCACCTTGCCGCCCGCTTCGATCAGCTCCACCTGCCGCTCGATTTCATACTCGAGCGCCATCTTCAAAAACCGGAACGAATTCAGATTCTTCACCTCGGCTTTCGTCCCGAACTTCTCTGCGCCCCGCAGCCGCACCGACACGTTCGCATCGCACCGCAGTTGCCCCTTCTCCATGTCGCAATCCGACACGCCGATATACTGCAGCACCTGCTTTATCTCCGTCAGATACGCGTACGCCTCATCCGGCGACCGCATGTCCGGCTCGCTCACAATCTCGATCAGCGGCGTGCCCGAGCGATTCAGATCCACATACGTGTAGCGGTCCGAATCCTTGAATCCCTCGTGAATACTCTTGCCCGCGTCGTCTTCCATATGCACGCGCGTCACGCCGATTCGCTTCTTCCCGCCATCCGGCAGCAAAATGTCGAGATACCCGTGCTCCGCCAGCGGCTGATCGTATTGCGAAATCTGGTATCCCTTCGGCAGATCCGGATAAAAATAGTTCTTGCGCGCAAACCGCGAGAACGGATTGATCCTGCAATGCAGTGCCAGCCCGGCCGCAATCGCCAGCTCCACCGCCTGCCGGCTCAGCACCGGTAGCGCGCCCGGCAACCCGAGGCACACCGGACAAACATTCTGATTCGGCGCTGCCCCAAACTCCACCGGACAACTGCAGAAAATTTTCGTCTTCGTGCCAAGCTGAACGTGCACTTCGAGCCCGATCACCGGCTCGTATTTCGTCAGAATCTCCTCGCTGATCGCCGTCGCGGACATGTCTTCACTATACTTGTCAAACGGTATGAACCTCTTCCGGCTCTCCGCCGCCGCGCTTGCCCTCTCGAGCGCGCTTTTCGCTCAATCGAACCTCGATGATCTCGCCGCCCGCGCCCTCAAAGAATTCAACGTGCCGGGCATCGCCGTCGGCGTCATCCAGGACGGCCGCGTCCTCGTCTCCAAGGGCTACGGCGTCCGCAAAATCGGCGAAAACGCGCCCGTCACCGAGCACACCCTCTTCCAGATCGCCTCCAACACGAAGGCATTCACCGCCGCCTCGCTCGCCATCCTCATCGACGAGAAAAAACTCTCCTGGGACGACCGCGTCATCGACGTCCTGCCCTCGTTTCAAATGTCCGATGCCTACGTCTCGCGCGAAATGCGTATCCGCGACTTGCTCTGCCATCGCAGCGGTCTCGCCCTCGGCGCAGGCGATCTCATGGTCTTTCCCGATTCCACGCTCAGTGCGCCCGTCTTCATGCAGCACCTGCGTTTCGTGCCCCTCGCCGCCAGTTTCCGCAGCCGCTATGCCTACGACAACGTGCTCTACACCGTCGCCGGCCAGGTCATCGAGAAAGTCTCCGGCATGAGCTGGCACGATTTCATCCAACAAAAAATCTTCGCGCCGCTCGGGATGACAGAAAGCCGCCCCCGTCCCGAAGACGTGCAACCGCAGGACGAAGTCGCCGCCCCGCACGCTCCCAACGGAGATGAGCCCGCGGTTCTCAGCGAGGCGAAGACTCTTATCGACCAACTGCAAGTCGTCTCACCCGCGCACCTCGGCTCCGGCGCGCCGGCAGGCGCCATCAACTCCTCTGTCCACGATTTGCTGAAATGGGTCGCGACCCAGCTCCATGAAGGCGAGTACCCGGGCGGCCGCCTCTTCTCCGCCGAACAATCGCAGCAGATGTGGACGCCCCATATCTTCATCCCGACCGGCAAAAGTTCTCTGCTCCACCCGATCTTCAACGCCTACGGCCTCGGCTGGGTGCTCACCGAATACCACGGCCACCGCCTCGTTTATCACACCGGCGGCCTTGCCGGAATGGTCACACGCGTCACCCTCGTTCCCGATAGCAAGCTCGGCATCGTTGTCCTCACGAACCAGGAATCGGGCGAAGCCTTCAACTCGCTCACCTACTCTCTCCTCGATCGCTACCTGAACGTCGCGCCCACCGACTGGATCGCCGCCTACAGCGCCCTCGCCAAAACCCAGCAAAACGAAGCCAAAAAAGTCGTCGCTCAGGCCGCCGCTGCCCGCAACGCCCGTTCAAAACCATCCCTGGCGCCCGAAAAATACGCCGGCCGTTATCGCGACGCCTGGTACGGCGACATCCTCATTACCCAACAAGCCGGCAAACTCGCAATTGAGTTCACCCATTCACCCAAACTCGTCGGCACGCTCGAACATTTTCAGTACGACACGTTTATCGTCCGCTGGAACGACCGCACTCTCAACGCCGACGCCTACGTGACATTCACGCTCAACCCGAACGCTTCCATCCGCGAAGTGAAAATGGCCGCTGTCTCCCCCGCCACCGACTTCAGCTTCGATTTCCACGATCTCGACCTGAAACCCGCCCCGCCCGGTACTGCACCGTTCTAGAAATGACATCGTCTCTTAGTAAAGCGATTGCTATTTCTCTTTAACGCTGCCGCTACCGGTACATCTGCCCGGTTCTCTGCTCCGGCCTATCGAATTGTTCGCATATGGAACTGTGAGGGGCGCGACGAAATCAATCGAAATTTAGAAATATTCTCCTGTGATTTCTCCCTATTCTTAATCGCACTAGCGCTTGTTACGATATCTCGTCAGCCAATTCCGCAGCGGGAGAAACATGTGAAATTGTTAACAGCAGTTCTTTTCTCTTCAATTGCACTCTGTCCGTGCTCTGGAGCCGTTATGTACACGTTGGGCGGCACCAGTCCAAATTCGCCAACTGGGCCCTTTGCGGTGGCGTTTCAGCTAACGACGGCAAACTTTATTACTGCCAACACAAGCATTCCAGCCGCTGGCCTGGATTCGTGTAGTACGGGATTTGAGGTTTGCGATCACCTGGATTTCGAGCCTGTTTCAGTACATGACAACAGGTTCTCGCACATCGAATTTTTTACGACGACTACCAGCACTCTGTTTTTCTTTCCGCTTGGCTCGTTGGCCGCTCCTGGCGTGTACCACACGTCGTTCGGTGCAGGAGACGGTACTCTGACCGTGTCGGCGGCTGCTG
>DATBGM010000025.1:0-10592 GCA_036557945.1 Bryobacteraceae bacterium
TTTGAAGACTGGCGGAGACCTGCGCCAGGTGCTGCAAACCATGTTGGGCTCGCCCGAGTTCTGGTCCGAAGGCGCATACCGGGCAAAAGTAAAGACGCCGCTGGAGATAGTAGCAAGCGCGCTGCGTGCGTCAAATGCAGACGTGCAGTCGGCGCAGGCGCTCGCCAACGAGCTGCAAAAACTAGGCGAGCCGCTCTATCGGAAAATTGAGCCCTCCGGATATTCGAACGCCAATGCGGATTGGGTGAGCACAGCCGGGCTGCTCGAGCGTATGAATTTTGCGCTGGCGCTCGCCGCCAACCGCATCCCAGGCGTCACCGTCGACGGCGCGTCCTGGCAGTCGCAGACCGATCCGGTGAACCTTGCGCGCACAATTCTCAACATCGACCCGGGCGCGCAGACCGAGGCGGCGATTACCCGCGAAGCTCGTGACTACCGCCTCGTTGCCGGACTTGCGCTCGGCTCGCCTGAGTTCCAGCGCCATTGAAAGTGAGTGTTATGGCCTCGCGCAGAGTCTTTTTGAAAAATTCCGCGCTCGCCATGTTCGGCGTGGGCGCAGTCCCGGCCTGGCTTTCGCGCGCCGTCTATGCCGCTGGCGAGCCAAGCGGCGCAAGAAAATCTTTATCGCCATCTTTCAGCGCGGTGCCGTCGACGGGCTCAATGTCGTGGTTCCTCACCGCGAGCCCGCCTATTATGCGCTGCGTCCCTCGATCGCCATTGCTCCTCCGAATAATGGCCAAACCGGCGCAATTGACCTCGATGGCCATTTCGGTCTGCATCCTTCGCTGCGCGCTTTAAAGCCGCTCTGGGACGGCGGGCAGCTTGCGATCGTCGAAGCGGTCGGTTCGCCCGATCCGACCCGCTCGCATTTTGATGCGCAGGACTACATGGAATCGGGCACGCCCGGAATAAAAACGACCTCGGGCGGATGGCTGAATCGCGCGCTGTCTATCGAACCGCAACCCTCGCCCGTGCGAGCCGTTAGTTTGACACCGGACCTGCCTCGCTCGCTGAGAGGAAACAACCCGGCTGTCGCGATCGGCCGCATCCACGATTTTCAAATTCGGACGAGCGCGGCGGCGGAAGCCTTCGAAAGCATGTACGCCGCGACAGGCGACCGTATTTTCAATGCGACGGCGCGCGAAACGTTTGAAGCGATGCGCATCATGCGCTCGCTTGAACAGGAACAGTATCTGCCGGCGAACGGCGCGCGGTATCCCCAGGACAGGCTGGGCCGGAGTCTCGAGCAGATCGCGCGGCTGATCAAGGCCGGTGTCGGGCTCGAAGTTGCATTTACAGATGTTGGCGGGTGGGACACGCACGTCAACCAGCCCGGCCGGCTCGCAAATCTCTTACGCGATTTCGGAAATACGCTGGCAGCTTTTGCCAACGACCTTGGAGATCGGATGGACGATGTGGTGGTGGTGACCCTGTCGGAGTTCGGTCGCACCGTAAAAGAAAACGGGAACCGCGGTACCGATCACGGACACGCTAACGTCATGTTCGTTTTGGGCGGTGAAGTGCGCGGCGGACGTGTTTACGGCGAATGGCCGGGCCTTGAACGCGAGCAGCTCTACCAGGGTCGCGATCTGAACGTCGCTACCGATTTCCGCACCGTGCTCGCGGAACTGGTTGCGAAGCAGACGGGCAATGCCAACACCGGCAGCCTCTTTCCCGGCTTCCAATCGACCGGTTCGCTCGGAATCTTGGCCTAGCTGCGTTCTGTCGCAAAACAGCGCGCTCCTTACAATCCGTTGTATCCCTTATGAGTATGCCGGCACCCGTTACGTTATGCGGCGAAATGGACGGTTGTAACGCTCAGGTAACGTTCCATTTGCGCCGTTTCCGGCGTGAGTTGCGCCAGTACTGATGCAAGGAACCGAACTGGTTCTTTCCAATTCACCGATAGAAGAAAGAAGACAAAAGATGAAGACTCTTGCAACAGTACCTGCTTGGTTGTTCGTGCTCGCGGCGGCCGTAGTTTCGCCGTATAAAGCAAACGCTGCCGAGTATGGCTCTGCGCCCTGCACCGTTTCTGAGGTGGCAGTATTCGAAAACCGCATCCACGTGCGATGTACGAACCCGCAGTCGGGAACTTTCGGACCGATCTCGTTTTTCGCCGTCTCTACCGGCAACTCCACGAACGCCGCTCGATTCCTGACTATCTTCAACTCTGCGCTCGTCGAGAACCGCAAGCTGACGATTCAATACGAACTCTTCGATATTTCGGGACAGGACTTCGGCTGTATGGCTACTAACTGTCGTGCGGCACGTGGAGCCTTTTTGGGACCTCGCCAGTAACACGCATCCGCACACTCACTGCTTTCCGTCGCAATTTGATGGTGCGGCCCGTCGCTTTAACCCCGCTGCGCAAATTGCCACGCATCGCTCACGATCCGGTCGAGTGAAAGACGTTCCGGTTTCCAGCCGAGCGTCTGCTTCAGCTTCGCCGGATCGGCCACCAGCCGGGGCGGATCGCCCTCGCGGCGCTGCCCCATCGTGACCGGCACTTTTTTCCCGGTCACGCGCTCCACCGCCGCAACCACTTCTTTCACCGAGTGCCCCTCGCCTGTTCCCACATTGAATACATTCGAGGGGCCACCCGTAAGCAGGCTCTCCACTGCATGGATGTGCGCCTCCGCAAGGTCGCTGACATGAATGTAATCGCGGATGCACGTCCCGTCCGGCGTATCGTAATCGTTGCCGAAAATTGTGACGGGCTGGCCGCTCTGGACCGCGCGCAGAATCAGCGGAATCAGATGCGTTTCGGGATCGTGGCGTTCTCCCAGCCCCGCCGCAGGCTCAGCGCCGCAAGCATTGAAATAGCGCAAACTGATGCCGCGGAATTCACGATAGCGATCGAGCCATTCGAGAATCTTTTCCACCATGATCTTCGACTCGCCGTACGGGTTAATCGGCGCGAGCGGCTCATCTTCCGAAATGGGAACACGTCGCGGCACGCCGTACGCCGCCGCCGTCGAAGAAAACACAACACGGTGAACCCCGGCTTCGAGCATGGCGTCGAACAGAGCAATCGATCCGCCAACGTTGTTATCGAAGTAAAGCTCGGGTCGTGCGGTCGATTCTCCGACTGCAATGTAGGCCGCGAAGTGAATCACTGCTTCGATACGCTCTTCCCGCAGGAGCTTCACGAGCGAGCTCTTGTCGCGCGTATCGATCACACGCAGCATGCCTTCCGGCACCGCTGCGCGGCAGCCGCGCGACAGGTTATCGACAACCACCGGCGTGTGGCCGCGCTTTTCGAGCGCATAACGGGTATGCGAGCCGATATAGCCGGCCCCGCCTGTCACAAGGATTTTAGCCACGAAATTGAGTGTATCGGACGGCTTCATAGCATCCTGAAAGCAGGATGCCGCTCCTCGAAGTAAGAAATGCAGGCAAGATCTACCGCACCGCGAGCGAGCAGGTCGTGGCGCTGGAAAATATTTCGTTCATGCTTGATGCCGGCGAGTTTCTGGCGCTCACCGGCAAAAGCGGTTGCGGTAAATCCACCCTGCTGCATCTCTGCGGCGTCATGGACTTTCCCACTTCCGGGGAAGTCGTGCTCGACGGCGTCACCACCTCCAATCTCTCCGACCGGGCGCTCACTCGCTTACGCCGCAGCAATGTCGGTTTTATCTTTCAGTCATTCCAATTGATCCATAATTTGACGGCGGTGGAAAACGTCGAATTGCCGTTGCTGCTGGCGCGTGAAGCGCAGGTGCGCAGCAAAGCTCTCGAGCGCCTGCGCTGGGTGGAAATGGAGCATCTGGCCGGCCGTCTCGTGCATCAGCTTTCCGGTGGCGAGCAGCAGCGTGTCGCCATCGCCCGCGCGCTCGTCAACTCGCCCAGGCTTCTGCTCGCCGATGAGCCGACCGGAAATCTGGACACAGCCACCGGAGAGGTGGTCTTGGCGCTCCTGAGCCGCAGCGTCCGCGAATTCGGAGTCGGCCTGATCATGGCCACCCATAGCACCGAGAGCGCCACCGTCGCCGACCGTATCTTACACATGCGCGACGGCCGCATTGCGCAATTGGCGGTAACACGATGAGATCTTCTCTGGCGCTCTTCTGGCGGCTTATTGTCCGGCCACTCGCAAATGAGCCGGTGCGTACCGCGCTCACTCTGCTTGCTGTGGCGCTTGGGGTCTCGATCGTAGTGGCAATCGATCTGGCAGGCGATGCGGCGGCCGGCAGCTTTCATTCGTCGCTCGAATCGCTGACCGGCAAAGGCAACTGGATCATTACCGGAACCGGTGGTCTGGATGAGCATCTGCTCGGCAGACTGGTTACCCTGCCCTATCCGCTCAACTTTTCTCCGCGCATCGAAAGTTTTGCAGCGCTCAACGGCAAAGGCGAGGCGCTTCCGTTTATCGGTCTCGACGAAATCAGTGAAATCGGCACAGTTCAACCGCGCGCACCGGCATCCGACGTACCAAATGGTGTCTGGGCCGGCCCTGGACTCAACTGGCACGTCGGACAACGCGTTCGTCTATTGATCAACGATTCGCTCCATGAATTCACTGTTCAGGGCATCCTTCCTGGTGAAAACAATCGTGCGATCGTGGCCGATATCGGCGTGGCGCAGGTTGTCACCAACAGCGTGGGCCGCCTGGACAGCATCGAAGTAAAAATCCCTGCGAGCGACAACGCAGATACTTGGCGCAAAGCCGTCCAAAGGGAGCTTCCGCCCGGAGTCCGCATCGAGCCGCAGGGATCGCGCACCCGAGAAAACCAACGGATGCTGCGCGCCTTCCGCTGGAATCTGCGCGTTCTGAGCTATATTGCGCTCGTTGTCGGCGCATTTCTGATTTACAACACGATCGCCATCTCTGTCGTCCGGCGAAGAAACGAAATCGGAGTCGTACGTGCGCTCGGTGGCGGCCGCGGCCTGATCTTCACAGGCTTTTTAGCTGAAGCCGCTTTCTTCGCCATCTGCGGCAGTGCCCTCGGCCTGCTGCTCGGCCGCATTCTCGCCATAGGCGCCGTCCGGCTCATTGGAAATACCGTCGAAGCGCTCTATGTGAGCAGCCGTCCTGCACCCATCGCTCTCAGTGTTGAAGCCCTTGCCGCAGGTGCCGGTTTGGGATTGGCCGTCTCGCTTGTCGCCGCCCTCGGCCCCGCCATGGAAGCGGCGCGAGTCGCTCCGGTCGAAGCGCTGGCGCGCGGCCGTGAAGAATATCTGGCGCGCATCCATGCCGCTCCACGCGCCTGGCTCGCTGTTGCGCTATTCATCGCCGCCGCATTCTGCGCCAGGCTGCCGGCGGTCGATGCCCAGCCGTTCTTCGGCTATCTATCGGTTCTGCTACTTGTTGTCGCCGTGGCGGCGATCATTCCCGGTCTCATTAGCACCTTCGTTCGCATCTCGCAAAATGCTTTATTAAGACTGGCCGGCGTCGAGGCCCTCCTTGCCGGCCGCTCTCTGGCAGCATCGCTCGGACGCACGTCTATATTGACCGCTGCGCTCGTCACCGCAGTCGCCATGACCGTCAGCGTTGCCATTATGGTCGGCAGTTTTCGCGCGACTGTTGCGGTCTGGATGAACAATGAGCTCAAAGCCGATTTCTACTTACGTTCCGCGGGCCGGGCAGCGGCCGATCAGCACCCGACCATGAGTCCCGATGTCGCAGACCGGATCGAAAAGCTGCCGGGTGTTAGCGCCGTCGATCGTTTTCGCGCCTATGCCATCTCCTATGAAGGATTGCCGGCGACCTTGGCCGGGGGCGAGAGCAGCCGCGTCCGTGCCGCAGACAGCGCCAGATTCCTCCCCGGCCAAAATGCATCGGAGATTCTGGCCAAACTTTCTACTGGCGATTACGCGATAGTCAGCGAGCCATTTGCGAATAAACACAACGTCCGAGTTGGCGACAATCTGCACCTGCCGCTCGCTGGCGCCATACGAAACTTTCGTGTGCTCGGCATTTACTACGACTATTCGACCGAACGCGGCTTTATTGTTCTCGACCGGAAAACACTGCTGAAGTACCTGCCCGATCCGGCCGTATCGAATCTCGCCGTTTACTTGCAACCAGGGGCCGATGCCGCTCACGTCCGCAGCGCAATCGATTCTGTCCTGAACGGGCGTTCTGTCTTCGTTTTTTCCAATAGCAGTCTGCGCAGGGCCGCTCTCGCCACTTTCGATCGGACCTTCCGCATCACTTGGGCGCTGGAAGCGGTCGCCATCGCAGTCGCGGTGATGGGCGTAGCGGGTGCGCTGCTCGCCATGGTCCTCGACCGGCGCCGCGAACTCGCTTTGCTGCGGTTTCTGGGCGCTGCCGGTTCGCAAGTTCGAAAACTTCTCCTGTGCGAAGCGGGGCTCGTCGGCCTGATCGCGAATACCGTCGGCCTCGCGCTCGGAACCGTGCTTTCGCTCATCCTGATTTTCGTCATCAACAAACAATCATTCGGCTGGACCATTCAGCTCCACTGGCCGGCCGGCATGTTGCTCACCGTTGCCGCCGGCGTATATGCAGCGACGGTACTTGCGGCCTTGTATCCGGCGCGCACTGCGCTGCGCATGGATCCGATCGAGTCCATTCATGAAGAGTAAGCTTCTGCTCCTCGCAATCCTTGCTCCGCTGCTGTTCGCCGAGAGCTGGGAAATTGCACAGCCCGGATACAAATTTCAATTTCCGCGCGATCACTTCAGCCATCCGCAATACCAGACCGAGTGGTGGTATTACACCGGCAACCTGCGAGCGGCTGGCGGCCGCCGCTTTGGCTTCGAGCTAACGTTTTTCCGGCAGGCGCAGAAACTCGGCGCTCAAATTCTGACAAGCGAAGCGCCGGTGTGGCGCCCCGATCAGTTGTACCTCGCTCATTTTGCCTTGAGCGACATCGATGGCCGCTCCTTCTATCACTCCGAACGCCTGCACCGCGCCGGGCCAGGCCTCGCCGGCGCATCGCTTGCCGATCAACGCTACTGGAACGGCAACTGGCAGGTACGCTGGCTCTCGCTTGCCGATAGCAGGCAGCAGTTGACTGCTGTTTGCGAGCGCTTCACACTGACCCTGCTGCTCAATCCGTTGAAGCCGGCCGTCATTCAGGGCGAGAACGAAGTCCTCAGAAAAGGTCCCCGAGAAGGTCAGACTTCGCACTACATCGCCTTCACCCGCCTTCAGGCAAGCGGCGAGTTGAAAGAGGCAAACCACACGCATGCAGTCAGCGGGCTCGCCTGGATGGACCATGAATTCTTCACGGAGCCGCCCGCCAACAATCTTACCGGTTGGGACTGGTTCTCCATTCAGCTCAGAACGAACGAAGAGCTGATGCTCTACCGCATGCGCGGTCCGCATGGCGAGAGCAGCCCTTTCTCTTCGGGTAGCTACATCGATGCGCAGGGCAAGGTGCATTTTCTCCCGGCGGCCGCGTTTTTTTTGACTCCCGGCGCAACCTGGCAAAGCCCGCATTCCGGAGCGCGTTACCCAATCGCATGGGAGATTCGCGTCCCGTCGCTCAATTTAGTCCTGCATGCAAAGACCGACTTGCAGGATCAGGAACTCTCGAGCGCCAACGCTCCCACGTACTGGGAGGGTGCAGTCACATACTCCGGCACACGGCGCGGCAAATCGATCGCAGGCGCCGGCTATCTGGAAATGACCGGTTATCGCGCGCCCGTTAACCTCAGCGGCATGACAGCTGGGAAGTAAGCTTACCTAAAGACCCATGAACAGCATCACTTATTTCGAGATCCAGGCGTCGGAGCCCGCAAATGCCGCCGGCTTCTACAAGAATGTTTTCGGTTGGGAATTCAGGAAAGAGGAATTTCAGCCCGTTGAATACTGGCGCATGCATGAGGCATCCGGCATATTCGGAGCGATCCTGAAGCGCCCCGCGCCGGCGCCCGCTCCGGGGTCTGGCACCAACGCGTTCACCTGCTCGGTCGAAGTCGATAGCTTTGACCAGACCGCGCAGAAGATCCTCGACAACGGAGGGCGGGTGGCTCTTCCTAAGTTCGCCGTCCCGGGCAGGTGCTGGCAGGGATACTTCCTCGACATTGACAATAACGCCTTCGGCATTTTCGAAGCGGACACGAACGCGAAGTGATAACTGCTTAAAAGTGAAGCTCTGGCGCGTGTTCCGGTACCGCCGCCGGTTCGAGCGCGCGCATCGAGCGCGCCAGCATCGCCGATATGATGCAGCAGACCACCACAATCCCTAACGCGTAGCGCAAATTCGAAAGCTGTGCCGCGAAGCCGATCGTGGGCGGCCCGACGATAAAGCCGATATAGCCGATTCCGGTGACCGTCGCAATGCCGGGACCCGGCGGAATGCCCGTTATGCGTCCGCCGGAACCGAATACTAGCGGAATAATAACGGAAAAGCCGGCGCCCGTAGCCGCAAAGCCGGGCAGCGACCATACCGGCGAAGGCATCAGCAACGCCCACGCCAGTCCAACAGCCGCCACCAGGCTGCCCGCGCGCACCGTTCGCATCGGACCCAGCCGTGCCGTGATCAGATCGCCCAAAAAACGAAACACCGCCATTGCCGCGGAAAAAACAGCGTATCCGGCCGCCGCCGTTCCCGGTCCTGCACGTAGCACCTGCTTCAGATAAACCGCTGTCCAATCCGCCATTGCGCCTTCCGCCAGCAGAATGCAAAATCCAATCGCGCTCAACGCAAACAGCACACGCGGAATCGCACGCAAAGGAAGGCGATGTTCTGCGCCGCCCGCTCCGGCATGCGTTTCGAGCAGCAGCGCCACAGCCGACACGATTGCAAGAAAATTAACCGCGGCGCTCACCGTGAAATGCGGAAGCACGTGTGCGCCATGTGCTGCTGCCGCGCCTCCCAGTCCGGCGCCGATCATCCCCCCGAGGCTGAACATGCCGTGGAAACGTGACATCGTCGGTTTCCCCAGCGCCTTCTCGACTTCCACTCCCTGCGCGTTCATCGACACATCCATCGCTGCCGCCAGCACGCCAAAAACAAATAGCGCAGCCGCAAGCGTCAGCGTGTTGAATGCCGCACCGAGCAGAATGATCGAGAGGCAAAATAAACTGCTTGCGATGGCGGTGACGCGCCTGCTTCCATAACGGTTGATCAACCAACCCGTGACCGGAATGCTCGAGACTGCACCGATCGCGGAGCTCAGCAGCGTTAAGCCGAGCACTCCATTCGCAAGATGTAGCGCGCTCTGCACCGCGGGAATGCGCGACAACCACGTCGACACCACTAGGCCATGCACCAGGAACAGAATCACCGTTCCCCACCAGCCTTTGCGAACCTCTTTAACGGAAGGTGCTCTCGCGGACATATATTTTTACGGTCTGGCCGTGCAGTGTCCAGCTTGCCTCTTGTCTGAGGCCGAGCCTTTCGCAATCGTCCGTCGTGATATCCGGCTGCCACTCGTAAAAACGTGCCAGAAACCGCTCCACCAACGGCATTGTAATCGCGCCGCCGGGCGGGCTCCAGGTGCGCGTATAAGTGATCAGCACATCGAACTTGTCTGCAGGGAGAGCTTCGATCGAGGCCGTGTGGAAGTCGCCCGTTTCTACGACATGCAATTTACGCGAGACATACCCGTAATCGGGACTGCGCAAAGCTGCAGTGAACGGCCACGCGGTCGCGATCGTCCGCCCCGGGTAGCTGGTCTGCGCCCACACGGCCGCCGTGCGTTGCAGCCGGACGAAATCCACCATGGCGTAGTTGTTCTCGTACGGAAACGGATAAGGCGGATTCCAGAACAGATTCCCAACCAGCGCAACCAGCAGGCCCGCAATCACAACTATGCTGACGCGCTCCGGCAGATGGGCGAATGCAATACTGAACGCGATGTAAAGCACCGGCAGCACGGGAAGCAGATACCGCTCGAGCTCCGCGCCTCCCAGCACCGAAACAAGAATTGCGGTTGCGCCGCTCACAAGAAGCGTGACGCGCCACGCCCAGCCTCGAAGGACATTGTGCTTGCGGATCACCCAAATCAGCGCCAGGGTGCCGATCCAGCGAAATTCCGCAAAAAACAAATAATAAGCCCGCCTCGCCAGCGAAAATACCGCCCGCATCGGGTTCAAAGCATAGCCGACGTTGTAGTGCGCAAATCCCGGATCGCCGAGCCAGTAACCAGTCTTGGCATGCAGGAAGACCAGCCATGCCGCCAATGGTACGGCCGGAGAAGCAAACAAAAGCGCGCGCTTCCAATCTTTGCGGACAACAAAAAGTATGCAAAAAACCGCCGGCGCTACGAGGCCGGTCTCTTTCGTAAGCACCAGCACCATGCAAGCAACGGCAGAAGCGACATAGTATTTCTTGATAAACAACAGCAACGCCAGCAGCGTCAGCACCATAGCTGGCATATCGAGCTGCGCCATCATGCTTTGCGTGTAAAATAGCGGCGAAACGACCAACAAAATTGGCGGCACGAAGGCAGGCGCGCCAGGGGCGTCGCCGCTCAGCTCAATCGCAAGCAGGAACGTAAGAACGAGCCCGCCCGCCGCCACCAGCAGCATCGCGATCCGCGTAATGGGAATCGAAAAGCCGAACAGCTTGTACCACACAACCAGGTAGGCTTCGACGCCGGGCGGATGCACGTTCGGAATCGTCGAATGCGCCACCCACGCGCCGCTCCGCAGCAGATCGAGCGCGGTGGGAATG
>DATBGM010000026.1:0-3863 GCA_036557945.1 Bryobacteraceae bacterium
ATGGAGTGAACGACGCTCCGGCGCTGGCGCAGGCGCAAGTAGGAATCGCGATGGGTACCGGGACCGACGTGGCCATGGAGAGCGCCGGAATTACTCTGGTTAGCGGCGATCTTCGCGGCGTGCTACGCGCCGTACGCCTGAGCCGTGCGACCATGCGCAACATCCGCCAGAATCTGTTCTTCGCGTTTATCTATAACGCGCTGGGAGTGCCCATCGCAGCGGGCGTTCTGTATCCGTTCTTCGGAATCATGCTGAGTCCGATGATTGCGAGCGCAGCTATGACGTTCAGCTCCGTATCGGTGATCATCAATGCGCTGCGCTTAAGAAATGCGGAGCTGTATTCTGTCTAAATATTGCCTTGCTTCATCTGGTCCGCCATGTAATCGGTGGCGCGCCAGCAAAGCGCGAGAATCGTCAGCGTCGGATTCTTTTCTGAAGCCGTAGTGAAGGCCCCGCCGTCCACGACAAACACGTTTTTTACATCGTGCATCTGGCAAAAGCCGTTGAGCGCGGAACGCTTCGGATCGTCGCCCATGCGGCATGTGCCATGTTCGTGGATCGCGCTGCCGTTCGGCTCGAGATAGCCGCGTTCGAAC
The DNA here is from genome assembly GCA_036557945.1 of Bryobacteraceae bacterium. GTDB lineage: Bacteria > Acidobacteriota > Terriglobia > Bryobacterales > Bryobacteraceae > Bog-105. The sequence continues at coordinate 597 of DATBGM010000026.1, forward strand.
GGCACGATCTCAGCTTTGGCGGCATGCAGAATTTCCAACATGGTGTTATACATGTCCTCCGACATGCGCCTTTCGTTCTCCCCGGTCGTGTAGGCGATCCGAGCAATCGGTACGCCGTAACGATCGGCCGGCGAACCTTTCACCGTAATGCGGTTTTCCGCTTTGGGAATCGTCTCGCCGAAGGGATGCAGAGCAAGCACGGCCGGATAGCGCTCTTTCACGGCCTTCTTGAAGTCGAGACCGAAACCGGGAACCGTTTTTGCCCAGGATAAGTCGGTCTGCGCGCCCGTATACCAGAACTGGCAGCCGAAACCGCGGATGTAATCGCGTTTCCGTCCGTCGCGATGGTTGAAACGCGGCATGTACATGTGCGCCCCGCCGATGCCGTCGTCATTGTAGACTTTGCCGCCGATGAGCTGTGGCGCAAAGGCGCGGATCGTGAAGCGGATCTGCTCGGAGAGATAGCGGCCGATGACATCAGACGAGTTTCCGATGCCGTTCGGATAGCGCGGCGATGTCGAGTTCAGCAGGATGCGTGTGGAATCGACGCAGGAGGCGGCAACGACGATACGTTTGCCCGAGATGCGATGCTCTTCTTTTGTATTCCGGTCAAAATATTGAACGCCGCTGGCCAGGCCCCGATCGTCGACCAGAATACGAGCCGCCACCGCATGATCGATGATGTTCAGCTTGCCCGTTTTGAGCGCGGGTTCCAACAGGTAATCGGATGAATTGAAAAATGCGCCGACATCGCAGCCCGCGCCGCACGCTCCGCAATAGTGGCAATGCGGATGACCGTTGTGATCGCGTGTGAGCACCGCGCGCCGGATGGGAACAATATTGATACCGATCTTTGCGGCAGAATTTTTGATAACATGCTCGCCGCAGCGCAAGGGCGGAGGCGGCAGGAAATACTTGCTGCCGGGAAGGGAATCCTGGTCGTCGTCGCCGCCGCAGACACCGATGAGCTGATCGACCTGATCGTAGTACGGCGCGATGTCTTTATAACGGATCGGCCACGGGATTTCCCAGCCGTCGCGCTCGGGTCCGGCAAAATCGAGATCGGAGTAGCGCAGGCTGACGCGGCCCCAGATGTTCGTCTTGCCGCCGCGGCCCCAGACGCGCGTGAGCTGAAATTCCTGTCCGAGCGGAGTAATGTAGGGCTGTTCGGCAGGATCGAGAACGATCTCGGGCGGCTTCTCGCCGGCATCGAGCCGCTGCTGCCATTCCCATGGCTTGACGTGCGTCCAGAACTCGCGGCGGCTGAACTTGCGTCCTGCGTCGAGCAGCGTAACGTTTACTCCCTGGCGTGTTAGATTCCAGGCGGCCATGCCACCTGCGGCGCCGCTGCCGATGATAATGACGTCGTGAACCTGGGGACTCGGCTGGATTTGCATTTTAACTGTGGTGCTCGGGGTGATCGCAGCCCGGAAAACTGGTCAAGTACGTGTTACCGTGCCAGCCGAGCTCGGTCTTCAGCCCGGCTTCTGTCCGGTAGTACGCGTCAACGGTCATGTCCTTGGCCAGCGCAAAGAATTTACCAAGCGCGGAATCGCGCTCGAGACTGAGCGGAGTCAGTAAAGCAATCTGCTGCTGCTCCGTCAGTTCCGTGAATTCTTTCTGATACCCGGCATTGGCCAGCGCGTTCAGGTCCGCGATGCCGGCGCGAAAGGATGGTCCGAGCGCTGGCTTGGCGACGATTGCTTTGTCGATCAGCAGGGCGACGCCGGCATCCTTTGCGCCCGGTGTCTCCGAGCGTGGAATGATGCGCTCGGTGAGAGCCTCAACCACCTGAAACTCGGCTGGTTGAAAAAAAGTGGGCTGCGATGGTACGGGAACTTTGATTGCCGGCCCGGTATGCAAATGCCCGGGTTGATCCTCGCGTTCCTTGGTCTCCTGTGCCGGCAGGATCGCCGGAAGAGCCGTAGAGGCGAGAATGCGGAAGACTTCTCGACGGGTGCTCATGGTGCGATCGACCAGTATATCGTCGAACGCGCGCCTATAGCGTTGTGCTCTCCTAGTCGAGTTCGAACCGTCGCTTCGGTATCCCGTTCGAGAAAGCGACCGGCAAGTTCGAGTCGCCGCGCGTTCTCTTTGCGTTAATCGGAATCCGCCTGCGCGCCCGAAGTCTCATCTTTGCAATAGCTGATTAAAGTGCGGACGGGCCCTTTTGCGTCGCGCAAAAAAGCCGGTCCGCATCACCCCACCGCTGACGTTCCCACAAACGTACACCTGCCGTAAGGGCCTGTCAACCGCTTTTTTGCGCCAAGATGAAGTAGGCCGAAAATGAGAATCATCCAGATCCGTACCGCAAATGAGCGCCGGGTTGCGGTTGTCGAGGAGCCGCGTCTCAAACTGCTTGACAAAACGGCGCCAAGCGTTTATTCCCTGGCAAGGGAGGCGCTCGCGAGCGGGTGTTCGCTTACCACCACGGTGGAGAGATGGATGGGAACAGAAAGCCTTGACTACGACGACGTCTACCAGGGACGTTCTGCCTGGCGGATTCTGCCCGCTGCGGATCATCCGCAGGAACCCGCACGCTGTCTGGTCAGCGGCACCGGTCTGACGCATCGAGCGAGCGCGGAAAATCGCACCGCCATGCACGAGAGTGCGGCAGTTCAGATGACCGACAGTATGCGCATGTACCAGTCAGGCGTTGAGGGCGGCCGTCCCGTTGCCGGAGAGATTGGCGTTCAGCCGGAATGGTTTTACAAAGGAAACGGCCGCATTCTGTGCGGACACGGCGATGCTTTGAACCTTCCGGCGTATGCCTGGGACGGCGGCGAGGAGCCGGAAATTGCAGGCATCTACCTGATTTCAGATACGGGCGAGCCGCTGCGTCTGGGCTTCGCGATTGCGAACGAGTTTTCCGATCATCGCATGGAAAAGGCCAATTACCTCTATCTCGCGCCTTCGAAGCTGCGCAATTGCGCGATCGGGCCGGAGCTTTCGATCGGCAATTTCGCGTTTGACGATGTGCCGGGTAGAGTAGCCATTCTGCGCGGCAGCGATGTGCTTTGGCAAAAAGAGATTCGCTCGGGCGGAAAGAACATGTGCCATTCCCTTGAAAACCTGGAGCACCATCATTTCAAATATGCGGAACACCGCCAGCCAGGAGATATGCACGTTCATTTCTTTGGCGCGAGTGCGTTCAGTTTCGGTGACGGTCTAACGCTCGAGCAAAGCGACGTGATGGAAGTCGCATTCCCGCTGCTGGGACGGCCCTTGCGAAATGTCTTGAACGTGTGCAAGCGGCCCGAGCGCCTC
>DATBGM010000027.1:0-18513 GCA_036557945.1 Bryobacteraceae bacterium
GCCGCTTCCAGGTTCAAATGCCGCTGCAGCTCGTCCGAATCCGAATTGAGCGAAACCAAAACGCCTTTGTGCATCATGATCGCGACGTTATAGGGCGTGGCATCGTAGGCTTCGATCTTGTACGACCACCAGTCGCTGAACGTCGATGCGCCGGTGCCGTGCCTTGCGATTTCGTCCGCCACTTTGTAGCCTTCGAGCACATGCTGTAATGTCCGAATCTTGAAGCCCATCTCGTCCGCCACGCGCAGCAGCATCAGAATCTCGTCAGAGCGGTAGCAATGCGCGTGCACATAGCGCTTGCCTTCGAGCACTTCCAGCAGCGGCTCGAGCCGCAAATCCCGGCGCGGCGGAATCGGATGTTCTCCCTTCGCCACGCGTGCCCGGTACTGATTCCAGTCCGCCTGGTAATTCTTCGCCTCGATAAAGCTGTCGCGGATCACCTGTTCCACACCCATGCGCGTTCCCGGATAGCGGCGCTCCACCGCCGGTCCCTGTGAAAAGAAACTCGGCGGATAACCCTGCCGCTTCGGATTCTCGCCGAGGGCAAACTTGATGCCGGGCGTCGCGCCTTGAAACAGCATCTCCTCCGCACTCCTGCCCCAGCGCAGCTTGATGACGACTGTCTGCCCGCCGATTGCGTTCGCGCTGCCGTGCAGCACATTCGAAACCGTCAACCCGCCCGCCAGCCCGCGATAGATGTTGATGTCGGTCGGATCGATCACATCGCGAATATTCACCATGGAGGAATCCGAAACCGTCCCCTCATTCACGCCGCCTTCGATCGCGGTATGCGAATGACAATCGATGATGCCCGGCATCAGGTATTTGCCTGTGCCATCCACGACCTCGACTCCTGCAGGCGCGCTGATGTTCGTGCCGACCGCCGCAATCTTCCCGTTCTCCACCAGCACGCTTCCGTTCTCGATCGTTCCTTTGGTGATGGTCAGCACGCTCGCATTGCGAATCAGTACCGTCTGTCCAAAGCAGGAGCCCGCCAGCAGAACAAGCCAAACAAACCGCTGCATCAGTTTTCCTCCGTCGGTTTCGGCTGCTCATTCTTGGGAGCCGGTTTCTGCAAGTCCTTGGAAGGTTCGAACAACTTCCCATCAATCACGACATATTCCACCGTCGTCTGGTCTTCGAACGCATCGCCGCGCGTCACCGTCAGATTCGCAATCTTGCCCTTATCGATACTGCCGAGCCGGTCGGTGGCGCCGTAAATCTCTGCCGCATTCCAGGTCAGCGCCTTAATCGTATCGGCCCGCGACAAGCCGGCATCGAGGGCCTTCCTCAACGCCTTCTTCAAATCCGGCGCGCTGTCTACGCCATCCGAATAGAACGCAAACCTGACACCCGCCTTCGCCAGCATCGCCGGAACCGCCGGCGCGCGCTCACGCATCTCCAGATCGCGCGCGTTCGGAAGATCGGATGGGTCCGCATTCTTCGGCTTCTCGGGCCATTTCAAACTCACCAGCACCGGCACTTGCGCCTGCTTCAATTCGTCGATCGAGCGATACGCTTCGTGCGCGCCATACACCACGAACGGCGTCTTCAATTCACGCCCGAAACGCAGAATCCGCTCGATCTGCTGCGATTCCTGCGCCGGCAACAACAGCCGCGGCGCTTCGCTCAACGCTTCGAGGGCATGATCGTACTCCGGCCGCCGGTTCCCTGCGGCATTCTTCGCGTAAATCTGCTTCGCTTCCCGATACTGCGCAACGTCCAGGTAAAGCTGCCGCACGTAGGCTATATTGCCCATCAGCGACGATGGGAACGAACGCCCAGGTCCGCCGCCGACGCGAAAAATGATCTGCTCTCCGATCGGCTGCGCAACCACCATGTCGCGCCCGCGCTCGCCGGCAAGATTCACCAGCGCTCCGAGTCCCTCGACAATTCCGCGATTCGGAAATGTTGCCGAAGTCGTGAACCCCGCCGCGCGCGCCGCCTCCAGGCGCTTGTCCGACGGATTCACCAGGTCCGCCGCACGCTCGTAGGCATAGGTCTGCGGCCGGTCCTCCGGACCTTTCACGCGCGGTTCAGGCTGTGTCGCCGCCGGAGGCGTCCCGCCCGCGCCCGCAGCTCGGCCCGGTGTCGTGGGAGGTGCAGGCGCCGGAATGCCCCACGTACTGAGCGCATCGATGAATCCCGGATACACGGTCAACCCGGCGCCATTGATCACCCAGGCCTCCGGCGGAATCGCTACGTGTTCGCCGACCTGTTCGATCAAACCATCGCGCACCAGCACCGTCCCGTGTGCCAGTTCCGGCCCGCTCACCGTCACGACGCGCGCACCCTGGATCGCAATCGCCGACGGGACTTCCGCCTCGAGGCCGGCCGTCACCAGCAGGGCCGCCGCCGTTATCCATGCGATTCTTTTCTTTTTCATCTCAACCCCGGTCACGAGACTTACTAAACGCGCTCATTCTTTCACAGATTGGCGCAATATCTTTCGCGACAGTTACTTGGCCCGCCGGCAAATTCCACCGCCCGAAGGCGCGAACGTTCATCCCGCCGCGTCCGGTGCTACCGTGCCCGCATGAAATACAACCAGCATCGAAAGGGGCGGCCGCTTGCCAAACCGCTCCTCCACGAATTGGTGAAACGCCACCGCGCCGATTTCAAACGCGTGGTGCGCCTTGCTTCGACCGGCAGTTCGAACTCGCCGACTGTGGGTTCGACTCCGCTTGCCCCGCCCGATCTCTACCAGGACTCGGGTGGCGGTTACAACGCAAACCTGACCCTTATTCAGGAGTAATTCTCCCGGGTGGGCAGGCACTTTGCGCGCGGCGGGCCGCCAGCCCGCCTATTTTTTTTCGTCAAGCGTATAAAACCGATATGTGATCCGCCATTTCGAACTCTGCCCCGGTGCGATATTCAGCGCGATATACGCCTCCGGACAAACCGTGGTTCGGACGGACCACAGATAGAGCTTGGAAAGGGGCCGGTTCCCAATCTCCTCCACGCCCGCATTCACCTTGCTGTTCTCGACGCGGATCTGGTTGTCTTTTACGCTCGGACTGAAGCCCGTCAGATAGCCAGCCACCGATTCGTGACTGCCTTCCCGCAGCTCGCGCGTGTAGCCAATCTCGTTACCGCGTATTACTGCCGCGTCGCCTAACCGCTCCGTTGCTCTCGGTGCGAACGGAAAGCGAATGGTGAAGGGCGGCCCCGTCGGCTGTCCGTCGATCACAAAAAAATCGTGATTGTAAACTTCCGTCTCAATCGCGCGCTTGCCGGTGTTTTTGAGTGTGTGCTCCAGAATCAGCTCAGGCCGCTTTTTACCCGCCAGCCGCACGGTTTTCTTATAAACGTATGCATAGCCGCGCACATCCTTAATCTCCTGCTCAAACTCCACTCGGTCCGCCAGCGGCCGCACCACCCAGACGCCGTTACTGACGATCTTGTAGGGCCGCACAAATTTGTATGCGCTCTCGTCGGGCTTCTGTAGAATGCCGACACCGATCTTGATAAAGAGATCGCCGGGCTTGGCTTCTGCATATCCAAGCGCGCCATCGGCCGACCGGAACTCTTCCACCGGACCCGTGATCGCATCGTGCAGCGTGGGCTCGTACTCCGGAAACCAGACGCCGAAATAGTTGTGCCCTTTGTACTCCAACCGCGAAATCACGCCCGACCAGTCGAAACGCGCCCCGCGATAATACCCTCGCGAAGTATCCGGCAAATAGAGCTTTGCTTGAATCGTCCCGTTGCTGATCCGGGCCTCGGGAGGCTCGGCGCCCATGAGAAAAGAACTGTAAACGCAAGTCCAGATTAGGGGCTTAATGATTCGCACGTAGTTTTTTCCAGAGCAATCGCCCCGGCCAAAACAACATAACAAAGAGCAGCACCAATACCGGCCCATACGCCAGCACAAACAGAACGATGCCTTCCAACAAGTGTAGAACCGCTTGCAATCCTTCCACTGCCGCATTGCGCAGACGAGTCGAAATCCCCGGCTGATCGCCTCCCATCTTTCGTTCGAACCGCTCGGCAATGGTGACCTGCACACTCGCCATCGCCACCCGCCGCGCCAGGGCCTTTTGTTCTGCTTCCGTCGTTTCAATCTGTCCGCGAATCCGCGCGATCTGCTCCTCCACCGCCAATACATCCGCCAGCTTTCCCGTGCGGTCCCGCAAGATTGCCGTGAGCCGCTGCTCGGTTTGCCGCAGATTCGCCAGCCGCGCATCCGTATCTACCGATTGCCGCGTCACGTCTTCGCCGTGCTGCACTTCCGAATCCACATGCCCGAGCGCGCGCAGGTCGCTGAGCAATTGATCCAACTGCGCCGCCGGAACGAGCAGCGTTGTCCTGAGAGATTGCGCCTGGTCGACCGCCGCGCTTGCCGAAAGATCGGAAACATAGCCGCCTCGTGCGCGCACGATGCGCTCGATGTCGGCTCGAACCGAGCCGAAGCGTGCCGCAGTCAGAGAGAGCTCGGCGCTCCGCGCAATCAGTGGTTCTGCGCCGGGCACCACTACCTGCGAAGCGGGCGGTAGAACGCCGGTTCCCCCCACCACACCGGAATCGCGTACCGCTTGTCTTTGCAGCGCCATGTCCGGCTGCGCGAGTTCCAGTCTTTGCGCCTGGTATGGTATATCCCCCACTGAGCGCACGACTCGATCGTGCTTCGTCCCCAGCCGCACACCGACCAGCACAACGACTAACGCCGCGGCCGCGGCCATCCATTCCCACCGGAACCGCTTCCTCTTTTCCACTAGCGGCGCTTGCCATTCCTTTCGCACCGGCGGCGCCTTCCACTCACGCAACCCGCGCGAAACCTGTTCCAGATCCGCCGCCACCTGCCGGCATTCGCCACACTCTTTCAAATGCCCGGCCGTGCGCGCGCCCTCAGCCACGTTCAACTCGCCATCCAGGTACGCCATAATTTCTTCTTCCGAAAACGGATGGGTCTTCATCTGCATGTCTCATCCCCTGCCGGCAGCGGCTCCAGATACGCTTTCAGCGCCATACGCGCGCGAAACAGCCGCGAACGCACGGTGTTGACGGGAATCCGAAGAAGCACCGCGATCTCCGCATAACTTAACTCCTCGTACTCGCGCAGCATTACGATCTCCCGTTCCGTGTCTTCCAACAACGCCAGCGCCTTCCTCACCGCCAGCCCGGCCTCGACACCGCTCGCCACTCCCGGCTCCGCAACAAGCTCGGTCGTTCTGTGATTTGCCCGTTTGCGCTTTTCCGCCGCGACAATCTTGAGCGCAATACCGTACAAATAGCTGCGCACCGGCGACCTCGGCTCATAACGCTCACGGCCCTTCATCACGGCAACGAAGGTGTCCTGCGCCAGGTCCTCCGCGCGCTCCCGGTCCGTAAGCCGCCGGAAGAAAAACCCGAACAGCGGTTCCCGGTAGCGCGCGAACAATTCATTGAACGCTGCTTCCGAGCCCCGCCGGAATTCGAGGAACAACGTTTCATCGCTTGTCATGTCGCTGCCGGCGCTCGTTGTTGAAATGTCCGAACCGGCGAAAAAGTTCCATCCGATACACTGATTTTTCCGGGCCAGTGGCAAAGAAAACAACCTATCGCGATGCCGGGGTCAATATAGACGAAGCCGAGCGCGCCGTCTCCCGCATCCGCCGCCTTGCCGCCCAAACCCGTACTGCCGGGGTGCTCACTTCCATCGGCAGCTTCGGTGCTGGTTTCAACCTGAAAGGCTTTCGCGATCCCGTACTGGTCAGTTCCGCCGACGGCGTCGGAACAAAACTCAAGATTGCCTTTGCCACGGGCCGCCACGACACCATCGGCGAAGACCTCGTCAACCACTGCGTTAATGACATCGCAGTGCAGGGCGCAAAGCCGCTGTTTTTTCTCGATTATTTCGCCGTCGGCAAACTCCAGGCCGGCATCGTCGCCAGCGTGGTCGAAGGCATCGCCCGCGGCTGCAAGCGCAACGGCTGCGCCTTGATCGGCGGCGAAACGGCCGAAATGCCCGACATGTACCGACCCGGCGAGTACGATCTTGCGGGTTTCATCGTCGGCGTGGTCGAGCGCAAACGCCTGCTTACGGGAGAAACGATCAAGCCCGGCGACCTGCTGCTCGGGCTGCCCTCTGAAGGGCTTCACACCAACGGCTACTCGCTCGCTCGCGCGATTCTGTTCGACGCGGCCGGACACACGCCCGCGGCCCGTCTCCCCGGCCTGGCCGGCACCCTCGCTGACGAACTGCTCAAAGTGCACAAGTCATACCTGAAACCGATCCAGGCGCTGCACTCGGAGGGGCTCCTGCGAGGCGCGGCTCACATTACCGGCGGCGGCCTGACCGATAACCTCCCGCGCATCCTGCCCAAAAACACCGCTGCCGAAATCGAGCTCGAATCCTGGCCGCGCCAGCCCATCTTCGACCTGCTGCAAAAGCTCGGCAATATCCCCGAGGACGATTTCCGCCGTACATTCAACCTCGGCATCGGCATGGTCTTCGCCGTGTCTGCGCGTGATCGCATTGCCGTCGAACGCATTCTCAAAAGATTGCGCCAGCCCGCCTATCCCGTTGGCCGCGTCATCGCCTCCAAGTCCGGCAAACAGCCGCGAGTTCAATACAGGTGAAGAAACGGCTCGGAATTCTGCTCTCGGGCCGCGGATCGAATTTCGACGCCATCGCCCGCAACGTGCGCAACGGCCGCCTCGATTGCAAGATTGGCTTCGTTTTTTCAAATAAGCCCGACGCGCCCGGCCTCGCCCGCGCCCGCGAACTGGGTCTTCCAGTGGGTTCGCTCCCCTCCAAAGGCATGGAGCGCTCCGCTTTCGACGAACAGGTCGCCGCGTTGCTCAAACAGCATGAAATTGACCTGATCTGTCTGGCCGGTTACATGCGCCTGCTCACTGGCGAGTTCGTTCGGCAATTTTCCGGTCGCATTCTCAACATCCACCCTTCCCTGCTCCCCGCATTCCCGGGACTCGATGCCCAATACCAGGCGCTGGCGCATGGTGTCAAGATCACCGGCTGCACGGTGCACTTCGTTGACGAAAATCTCGACAGCGGACCGATCCTGCTGCAGGCGCCCGTTCCCGTCCTCGACGACGACACAGTCGATACGCTTTCCGAGCGCATTCTGCGCGAAGAACACCGCCTCTATTCGGAGGCCATCGCCTGGGTCTTACAGGGCAATTACCGGATCGAGGACCGCCGCGTGATAAAAACTGACTAAAAGTGAACTCCCTACTGAAACGATCTCTCGGCGCGTTGGCGGCCGTCATTATCCTGGTTTTCGCGATCATTTGGTTTCTCGGCGCAGAAACCACGCTGAAATTCGCCAAACCCGTGGCCTATATCGGCCCGTCCACGTCGGTGCTGGTCGAAGCCGACGCACCGCACGGCGTAAAAGCCTTTTTTGCGACGCTCGAACAGAATGGCCAGAGCCAGACCGTTTATGAGGACCACACGCACACCAGGCAGCGCAACGGGGCTTATCAGTTCTACGCCGGACAAAAGCAGGCTTCGTTCCTGAAAGAAGGACCGGCCCGGCTCATTATTCGTGCAAAATCCAACGATCTGCGCGGCGCAACCAGCGAACTTGCACAGGACGTCCAGGTCATCCTGCGCCCGCCCACCATCGTCGCCGACGGTTTTCAGCATTACATCAACCAGGGCGGCGCTGAGCTTGTCACGCTCGAACTCGGCGGCACCTGGAGCGAAGCCGGAGTTCGTTTGGCAAATTATGCCGCCGGCTCGTTTGCCATGCCCGGCCAGCCCGATTCGAGCAGCCACCGCTTCTCGCTTTTTCCGTATCCGTGGGATCTGCCTGTCGACACGACTCCGCTCGCCTACGCGCGCAACCCGGCGGGCACCGAAACCACAACCGGCTTCTGGGTCAAAGTTTTTCCAACAAAAGTCCGCGAGCGGACGATCAACGTCACCGACCGCGATCTGCAAAAAGTAGTCGGCGAGCTCGATCCGAACGGTTCCGGCAGCCCGCTCGACCGGTTTATTAAACTCAACCGCGAGATGCGCAAGTCCAACGCGCAGACGATCTACGATCTGCGCAATAACACCGAGCACAAGATTCTTTGGTCGGGCGCGTTTATTCCGGTGAAGGGCGCACGCGAATCATACTTTGCCGACCGCCGCACCTATGTTTATAAAGGCCGTACGTTCGATCAGCAGGTGCATCTCGGCTATGACCTGGCGCAGACGATGAATTCGCCGGTGAAAGCCGCTAACTCCGGCCGCGTGATCTACGCCGACCGGCTCGGCCTGTACGGCAACTGCGTCATCATCGATCACGGCTATTCCTTGCAGAGCCTATACGGACACATGAGCCGCATTCTGGTCAAGGTCGGCGACCACGTGGCAAAAGAGCAGCAGATCGGTGTGAGCGGCGCAACCGGCATGGCTTTTGGCGATCATGTGCATTTCAGCATGATGATCGCCGGTATACAGGTCGATCCCAAAGAATGGTGGGACGAGCACTGGATTCACGACCGCATCTTGAGCAAGATCGGTCCGAACGCGGGCAAGGAGTCCGCCGCTGCAGTTCCAGAACCAGTACCTGCCTCGCATAAGCCAAAAAGACATCATCGTTAAGCTCTTCGGTCCCTCAATTGCTACGCGCAATGAGAGGGATCATGGCCAACTTTTGTAGTTCCTGCGGCTCGCCTGCCGCGGCTAATAAGACGTTCTGCCCGCAATGCGGTTCGCCGCAGCAGCAAGCTCCTGCTGCCGTACCGCCTGCGCCGCCTCGACCCGCTGTCATCGTGCCGGCAAAGAAAGGCGGGGGAGCGCTCAAAATCCTGCTGATTGTCTTTGTATTTTTTCTCGCGCTTGTTACGCTCGCGGGAGCGGGACTTTGGTATGCCGCCCATAAAGTGAGGCAGGCGGCAATTGCCAAGGCGCATGAACTCGGCGTCGAACTGCCGTCCTCCTCCAGCCGCGCCGCCTTACCGGAGGTGCAGGTCTGCGATCTTCTGTCCAAAAGCGAAGTTGCGAAACTGCTCGGCGAGCCCGTCGAGCGCAGCGAAAAGACGAGCGGGGGGTGCATCTACTATGGCCTCGCCGGTATGGCTTCGCAACTGGCGCACGACCGGATGTCTGCCGCACTGAACCATTCTTCCAAAACAAATGATGCCGGCATTGCCGACGCGATAACGAACCTGGCGAGTGCAGCGGGCGCCGCGCCCGGCCATGATGGCCCGCTGCTGACGGTCATCGTGGCGAACGACGGCCATGTCCAGATGAATGCCTTGAGCGCCTCGAGAGCAATATTCAGCGGCATTCGTGGCGGAGTGGGTACGGATGTGCCAAACCTCGGCGATCGCGCCGTCATGCTTGCGCCTCTTGGCTTGAATGTCTTACAGGGCGACCGGATTATCCGCGTCGTTCCCGGACCGGTTCCGTCTCCCAGAGAGAAAAGCATTGCCGTGGCCCGCGCAGTGCTAGCAAAGCTTTAAATTGTGCTCGACCGTAACTATTCGCATTAAAATAGCGAATAGAAGGTCATGCAGCGCCGAACATTTCTGGCATGCGGTTTCGGAACCGTGTTAGCAGGGGCCGTCCGCGCGACGGCTGGAATCAAAATGGTCAAGCTCGTCGAATTTTCCAATACCGGCGCGCGCGAGGGAGCTATTACCGTGGAGAAAGTTCATAAAACCGACGCCGAGTGGCGTGCTCAGCTTACTCCGGAGCAATATGAAGTCGCGCGCCATGCCGGAACCGAGCGCGCCTTCACCGGAAAATATTGGAATAATCACGAGCACGGCCTTTATCGCTGTGTCTGCTGCGGCAACGCGCTCTTTTCTTCGGATACCAAGTTCGAGTCCGGCACAGGCTGGCCCAGTTTCTGGCAGCCGATCGCCAAGGAGAACGTGGAAGTCGCGTTGGATGCCAGTCTCGGCATGGTGCGCCAGGAAGTGCGCTGCAAAAAATGCGACGCGCATCTCGGGCATGTCTTCGATGACGGTCCGAAGCCGACCGGCTTGCGCTACTGCATGAATTCAGCTTCGCTCGATTTTGTCAAAGGTTAAGTTCGCGCGCGAAGCACTCCGCTTTCTGCGCGATCCGCGCGAAATCGTCGTTTACCTTCCGCCCTGCTACGAAAATTCCGGAACGCGCCGCTATCCGGTGCTCTACATGCACGACGGGCAGAACCTTTTCGATCCGGAAACAGCGTTCGGCGGCAACGAATGGGGGCTCGAAAAGCTGGCGGATGTCATGCTCGCGCGCGGCGAGATCGAGCCTCTGCTCATCATCGGCATTTACAACACGGGCGAACAGCGGATCGACGAGTACACGCACGTTAAAGATCGCCGCCGCCGCGGCGGTCGCGCGAAACGCTATGGGGAGATGATCGTGGAGGATCTGAAGCCGTTCATCGATCGCGAATACCGGACGCTTCCCGATGCAGCAAATACGGCTCTCGGCGGTTCATCGCTCGGCGGACTGGTTACGCTCTACCTGGGTTTGTTTCGCTATCCGCGCGTTTTCGGCAAGATCATCGTGATGTCGCCTTCTCTCTGGTGGGCCAATCGCGCCATTCTGCGCCGCATCGCCAATCTGCGCAAAAAAGTTGCTGTAAAGATCTGGCTCGATACCGGCACCTGCGAAGGATCGCATCCGGAAGCGTGCCTGCGCGATGGTCGCGAACTGAACCGCTTGCTCACGGAGAAAGGCTGGCGATCCGGCGTCGATCTGATTTATCACGAGGAAGAAGGCGCGGAGCACAACGAGAAAGCCTGGGGCGCACGCATGCGCACCGCTCTTTCATTCCTCTTTCCGGCGCGTGAACGCGAATAGAAACGTAAGGCTCAGCACCGCAGCGGGTTGGTTTCGCAGCAGGACAGCTTGCTGGAGCGACGGCACGGTTGCCGCAAATCCCAATTTTCGCGCGAGCACGGACTGGATCGGAAAGGCCAACACCAGCAGGCAGACAGCTACCATCGCAAACGTGATCCGCCTCGGCCACAATTCAACCAGAAACGGAATGGCGAGCAACAAGAGCTGCGCATCGTAGTAGCGATGATAGGTGAGCAGAAGCGTTAGCGCGGAGAAGAATGCAACTGCCTGCCAGCGGGATTTCGCGCCAAGCAGGAAGACGCCGGTCAGTGCAGCTCCTAGTACCCAAACGATCGCATTGGCGAAAGTACGATCCGGCACAGGGTAGGAGACAAGTGTCTGCGCATTCAGAAATTGCCAGGCGACGGGGCTGCGCGGCGACGGATCGCTTTGCCCGCCCGGTTCGAAACTCACTGCCAAGTTGCGCTGCTCGCTCTGCCACCAGCTCCGATCCCGCGTCCCGGCCAACAGGCAGATTGCAAACAGTACGATGGCGACCGCGACGATTCGCCATCTTCTCCATAAAATCAGAACACAGATCGCGCAGAGGGCGATCTGCGGCTTGAAGCACAAGGCAATGCCGAGTAGAATTGCGCGCGCAATCCTCGATTCGCTCAAGATTGCCAGTGTCACCAGACTGATCACAATCACGCCCGGATTACCGTCGTAGATTCCTACATAACTCGGAGAGAATACAAGCGCGCCCGCAACCGCCAGCCATTTCGCTCGCGCTGATAGCGAAGTGCGAGCGAGAATTTTCCAGAGCGCCAGCGCCCACAATGCCAGTGACAGCAAACACCAGGCGACGTTTGCGGCCGTCCACGGCATCCAGGCGAGCGGCGTCATCAAAAGCAGCGCAGAAGGCAGATAAACGGAAGGATTCACATCCTGATCGCTTTGAATGCTCGCGGGAGCACCGGCTCTCGCCAGTTCATCCTTTAGATTCGCCCGCTCGTACGGATTCGCGGCATGCAGCCAGCAGCGCGCCGCCGCGTAGACCGTCCCGAAATCGCCGGTTGTCGCATACCGCAGCGCGCGATACGGCCCGCGCTCGATGAAAAAAATGAGCGCCAGCAGAAACGCGATCGCAAGCGGGATGTCACGGAGACGCTTCGACAGAAATGCGAGAATAACACTCCGAGGGAGCCCACATGGCCTTTTGTACGAATTGCGGTTCGCAGCTTGCGGAGAATGCGAAGTTTTGCCCAAATTGCGGGCAGCCGGCGGGAGGAGCGGGGGCGGCCGCTTATTATCCGCCTGCACCGCCCGTCGCGCCGCTACGTTATGACATCGAAGGACATAATCTGCAGATCGCGCGCGTGCATCTCGAGCCGGGCCAGGAGATCTATGCCGAAGCCGGCAAGATGATTTATAAATCGGCCAACGTCGATTGGGCGACGCGCATGACCGGCCAGTCAATCAGCCAGAAGATCATCGGCGCGATCAAGCGCAAACTGATGGGCGAATCGCTCTTCTTCACCTATTTCGGCGCGACCGATTCGCAAGGCGAAGTCGGCTTTGCGGGGCACTATCCGGGCAAGATTCAAGTATTCGAACTTGCGGCGGGACAGTCGATTATGGTGCAGCGCGATGGCTTTCTCTTTGCGCAGAGCTCGGTGACGCTCGATATCGCCATGGTACGGAGGCTCGGCGCGGGACTGCTCGGCGGAGAAGGTTTCATTCTGCAGAAGCTGACAGGGCCGGGCGCAGTCTTCGTGCACGCAGGCGGCGATCACGTCGATTACACGCTTGCACCTGGAGAAGTTTTGCAGGTCCAAACCGGACATCTGGTCGCTTTCGAACCGACCGTCAACTATGACGTGCAGCTTGTCGGTAACATTCGCACGGCGATCTTCGGTGGCGAGGGGCTATTTCTTACAACTCTCACCGGACCCGGCCGCGCCATCCTGCAAAGCATGACGCTCGAACGGTTGCGGCACGAGCTTGCACCGGCCGAACACCGCAACAACGGTGACGAACACAATCCGCTCGGCGCTCTTGCGAGCGGCAATCTCAGTAGTTTCTTCCGCTCGGACGATTAGCGCGCACGTCCAAAAGCCGATAGCCCTCGTTGTGATACAACTCGTGTGCATCGGGAAAGCGCCGCCGGATCGCCTGCGCCTCCTGGCCAGAGGACGCAACGACAAAATCCAGCCGGTAACGCGGGGCGCTGCATAGCGCGTATTTCGCCTGATAACCGTTTACAAATTGGCTATAGGCGGTGGGATCTCCCGTATAACTCAAGCCGAGCGTATGCAGGACCTCCGTCGAGTGATCCAGGTGGCTGGGAATGGCTGCCGCGCTCGCGAGTTGTGCAGACGGCCATCCAAGAATACACGCCATTTCGTAATACCGGTCTACAATCTCCGGTCTGGAAGTCAGCGAGCGAAGCCCGCTCGGAACATAAGTGTATTCGGAGGTGAGCGCAGGAATCAGCAAAATCAGCTCGGGATTGGTTGTTCCGATGACTTGATCCGGCGCAAGATTCCGGCGTATCCAGACAAGCAGCGAAGGATCGGGGCTGCTTGCGCGCTGGTAGGGCGCCGTGCGTATGCCGGCGACGCACAAACGCGCGGCGGTGCTCACGATCAAGATGATCAGTAGTGCCATTGCCGGCGCGCGCACATTCACGACTCGCCTTTCCACAAAGCGCGCCAAGCACCCGGCCAGCAGAAAAAACAGAACCGGTAGAGCGAGCCGTTTCCAGAAATGCCAGGGCTGCGTTTCGTAGCCGCTGACAATTTGCACATTCATTCCGCAAAGCGCGCCCAGAACGAGCAGCGACAAAATAAATGGAACCGGCGGGAGATGACGCGCGAATCGCCAGGCCGCGAGACTTAAAAGCAGCGCGACAATCAGCGCCGGGATCGATGGCCGGTGGGTAAACACACCCATGCGCACAAGCAGATCGGTCTGGCCGCCCTGCCCTGCGCCGGCGCGAGCGGCAAGTGCATACGGAACAGACAGCACGACCGTCGTGACGAGCGCCGTAAGGGCAGAGAGCCAAAGCAGGCGGCGCCGCCATAGAAGGCCGAGCAAAACGGCGCAGACCAGCGCGATGTCCCAGGCGACTGCGTAGAAATAGTAGCTGTAGACAACAGCAGCGGAAGCAACCCCGGCGCCGATGGCCCACAACCACCAGACGCGCTTCTTGATCGCGAAGCTGAGCAACGCCGCAGCAGACAGCAGAATCAGAAAGGAAAGTTCCGGCTGGGGAGTGCGGGTAATTTCGAGCGGCGCGACGAGTGCATCGTCGCCCAGCCAAAAACTATTCAGAAGGCCAAACGGAATGATGAGGGAACTCCACGCGACGAGCAGCCGCAGCCTCACGTCAGAGACGCCGGCAAGCGAGTAGAACAACAGAAGAAGTAGCGGCGGAAAAATACAATCCGCCGCAACAAAGGCACGCTCTAAACTGCCGAAAATGCGCGCCAAGCCGCCGAGAATCACGGGCGGCACTAAGGGGACGGCAGCAGTTCTATTCCGATTTTCGAAATTATCTACCTCGGCTTGCACATGGCCCACTGCAAAAAAACGGCGAGCAGGCGGAGCGTACGCGTGAGTTTCATCAAATACAACAGCCGACACCGCTGGCGCAACGGCAAAGGGCGTGTAATTGCCACGGTTGCGCCATATCGCTGTCCAGTGTGGAAGCGAACACAAAACTGCCGCCAACAATACATGGCTTGCAAGCAATTGTGACAACGACCTCAGCCGGCGCTCCTCCAGCCCGCACGGCCCTGCTCAATTCCGGCCGAGACAAACATAGGATACGCTGCCCGTGACGGGTTGCGCAAAATTGAGCTTGAAAGATGCTGTACCTGTGTACGTGATCCAGAGGCGATTGCCGCTGCCGATATCGAACTGCGGTGTAGCGGTGCATTCCGGATGCACCTGGTATTGACCGCTAAACGAGTAACTTGCCGACGTGGCGGACGAGAGTGTGAATTCGCCATTCATATCGGTGTTGCCCGCAGTACCGGTTTGCAGGCGTCCAACGCCGATCTGTACATTGTTCGCGGAGTTGTCCAGGCCGTAGAAATTCATCTGCAGCATGGTAGATTCGTTCGCATCCCATGGTCCCGGGCTGAAGCCGAGATTCAGGTGCGAGCCGTCGCGCTCAAAGTATGCATATGAGCCATCGGGCCCGCCGTTGTTGTCCCAAATTGCGAGTTTATTCGGGCTGTAGTTGCCTTTCTGTTCGATCCACAGCTCGTTGCTGATGATCGGACGCTCTCCCAGATACGGAACCCCCGAATGCCCTTGATCGTAACGGCCCCAGGCATAAAACGGCCATATCGCCTTACCGGGCGGCGTTTCATAAAGGTCCTTCGCCGAGAGTCCCTGTGCCAGTCCGAAAACACGAGTGTCAGCAAAATTTCCGTTATAGGTGGTTCCGCTCTGATCGAAGTACGCCGCTGAAAACGTGAAACTGTCGATGTTCAGATTCATGGCGCGCATGAGGTACTGATCTGTCGGATCGCTCGAAGACGGATTGCCGATACGCGTACCGCTGATGCCGTGAATCGTCAGCGTTTGCGTGTCGCCGAAATCGATACAAGTTGCCGCTGATTCGCAGTGGAGCTGATTGATGGTCGCGGTGCCCATCCCATTAAAGTAAATGGCGTGCGCATAGGTGGTTGGGTCGTTCACGCTACCGTCCCAGGGGGAACGGTAGTGTCCGTTGAGAGGCTGCATGGATTCCTCCACATAGACCTGATCGGCAAGAATGGCGCCAAGGCCGGTCTGACCGGGATTGTTGATCCAGGAGTACGTGCTGGTGGTGCAAGCGATGATCCACACGTTATCGAGCTGCGTGGAACCGGTGAACAGGCCGGGGCCGAAGGCGTTCGTGATAATGACGTGACGCAAAAATGTCTGGATAAACGTTCCGCGGTAGTCGACCAGTGCCTGGCCTTGCATCTCCTGCGTTTGGTTTGCGCCGTTTCCGTCAAAGACGATATTCTCAACCGCCATGTATTCGTTTCCGCCGCCCTGCGGCTCCTCTGCATCGAACGTCTTGAGCAGAGATACGTTGCTGTTCGGCGCCAGGCGA
Organism: Bryobacteraceae bacterium; assembly: GCA_036557945.1. Taxonomy (GTDB): domain Bacteria; phylum Acidobacteriota; class Terriglobia; order Bryobacterales; family Bryobacteraceae; genus Bog-105. The sequence goes on from DATBGM010000027.1 coordinate 15,840, forward strand.
ATCACAACGCCCTGGTTGGGGTCGCCGGCGTTGGGGTTGTTGGCGGAAGCGCCGTACATGTAGTCGCCAACCTGCAGGACCAGCGTTCTGGAAACGAGATAACACCCGCCCGGAGGCTTGGGTAAATACACAAAGCGATGCGTGTCGAGCGCGGCCTGCAACGCGTCCGTGTCGTCGGTCACGCAGTCTCCCTTGGCTGAAAACGGCGCCGACATCACGCTCGTGAACGGCATATTTGCGAGCTGGGAATTGAAGTCTATTTTGGTTTGCGCCAGCGCGGAAAGAGGAAGCAGCAAGAACAAGAGTCGAATTGATTTCATGATTTTCCTGAGCCGGAGACGGCAGCATGTCTGCACAATCAGTTTTGCGCGAAACATCTCTCGCAGCCCAGTTTCGGAAGGAAAAGAACAGTATGCCGGTTGGAATCGCGTTAAGTTATTGAGCGTGCAGCGAAAGAAAAATTTTCTTCAACCCGGACCGCAATCAGTATGCGCCGTTCGGCCAGACAATCCGAATCAGCGTCCGCAGAACAATATGCACATCGAGCCAGACCGACCAGTTGCGGATATAGTAGGTATCCTCGGCTTGTTGAATCTCCAGATCGCCATCGCTGCGCGTGGAAACCTGCCAGAGCCCGGTGAGGCCGGGCATAACGCTCGCGCGTAAAGGACGGAAGGTGTCCGGAAACCTGTCGAGGTGATAGGAAGGAAACGGCCGGGGTCCGACCAAGCTCATGTCCCCGCGCAGAACGTTCCAAAGCTGGGGCAGCTCATCCAGACTATAACGTCGGAGAAACCAGCCGATGCCAGGTAGAACCCTTGGGTCCTTGCGCAATTTGTAGAAACGAAGCCAGTCCTCTTTCTCCTCCGGATGCGCGCTCAGATGCGCCCAGAGATAGTCTTCGGCATCAGGACGCATCGTGCGGAGCTTATAAATTTTGATGCGCTGACCGGCTTTGCCTTCGCGCTCTTGTATGAAAAAGGGCGATCCGGGACTGGCCAATTTGATCCAAAGAGCAAAGAGCCCGAGGAACGGAAGGCTGATGAGGAATGCCGGTGCACACAGGACATAATCGAGCGCGCGCTTCAAAATACGGTTGCCGGGAATCAGCAGGTTCTTCTTGAGTTCCAGCCCCAGCACGCCGCCCATATCGCGCGAGGTAATCCACAAGCTCTGAATGCCAAACAGATCGGGAACAAGAATTACGTTCGGAAACGAAAGATTCTCGACCAGTTCCACGAGCCGCGTGCGATGCATTCTCGGGATGGCAATTAAGGCGACCCTGGCGCGTCCGGCAAAGGCAGCGGCTGCCGAAAGCGGCCCGGCGACCGGGACGCCATGGATTGCGGCTCCCCACTTTGCCGGATCATCATCGAGCATGCCCACCAGGACAAACCCGAGATGGCGCTCTTTCTGCAAAGTTTTGGCTACCAGAGCGCCGGTAGCACCGGCACCCAGTACAATTACGGGGACGCCCCAGAGATTGCGCCGGATCAGCGCTACCCGGAGTGGGGCTTCGAGCGCCGGCGCCAGCACCAGGGCGAAACACATCGTCAGGATCAACACACCGCGTGACCACTGACCTTCATACAGCGTGTAATTCCAGATCAGGAGAATGAAAAAAATGATGGCTGTTGCATAAACGCGCTTGCGCAGCCGCTCCACGGCGTTAATACCGTACCCGGGATAAAGACCAAACCAGCCGTAGGCAAAAGGAAGCACCAGGACACCCAGAGCAAGACCTTGGTACTGCGGCCGATTCAGTGCGATCGGGAAAATCGAGTGAAAAAAATGCCGGACGATGCATCCCAGAAGCAAGGCCAGTTCCAGGGCGAACACGTCGGTCAGAATCAAAGACACCGTAGCCAGCGAGCGCTTCTTGAACTGAGGCAGTGTGGCGAGCTGTTGAACAGCAGAAGCACTCATGGCAGTCGCGACCCCGCTTAGACGGTCAGACTCAGATTCAAAGCATAACAAGAGGGCTTGCCATTGAGCAAAGGCGTTGCACTTGAAAGCCGCGAAGCTTTCCGCTGGCGCCGCATGCCCCGTACAAAATTGCATACAATAATGCCTCACTGCGCCCCCAAGCGCCACGAAAGGTAAGCACCTATGATCTTTTCGCCTGTCACGGATCTGGAGATGGAACTAATCGAGGCGGCTGTGGCAGGAGATGCCGCGGATTTTCGAAACCGCAAAGGTCCGTCGGGTATTCTCCTGATTCCGACTATCCGGGCAGAAGTTCTGCGGCGCCTTTTGATCGGGTTGCCATTGCCGGTACGCGCCCGTGACCCGAGCGCCCCGCTGATACACCACCCCGTAGCAGGCAGCGGAATCGCTCTGCAGGGAGCACATATTCTGGGCGCGGTGAACCTGGCGGACTGCCAGCCAAACGGGGGAGCGTGCCCTCCGCTGTTACTGGAAGATTGTCTGCTCCTGGGCAACGGCTCCTACGGAGATCCGGCCGGTCGGCCAGCCGCCGCTCTGGATTTGCGGCATGCGCGGGTTGCAAGGCTTTCTGTTAAGAATTGCCGGTGCGGATTTATCGACCTTACGGATGCGTCTCTGATGGGCGATCTCGATCTGGATGGGTTGCAGGCGCTCCACGACGAAGGGCAGTGCCGCGTGGAGGCAGTGGGAGTGCGCATCGAAGGGACGCTGCGCGCGCCCGATGCCA
>DATBGM010000028.1:0-5528 GCA_036557945.1 Bryobacteraceae bacterium
ACGCGATGTTATCCAGGCCAACCGGGTTACTGCAACAGGGAGCGGCGGGATTCGTTACGTTTACCTCCAGAGTGTCGATGAGCGCCGTTGAGTAGGGATTGTCAACCTGCGCGAAGCTCCCGAATGTGTTCGGCACTGTGCCGGATGCCGAGAACACCATCGCGCCATTCAGGAGGCCCGTGAGGCTGTATGGTATGGATGTCGTGCTGGAGTAAAGATCGATAGAACGGAACGCAAACTGCGTCCCGCCGTCGGCGATGGTAATGCCGGACGTCATTGTGCTTCCGCCGGGCGCGATGAAGTAAATGTAAGGCGCGGGGTTTCCGAAATTCGAATCCTCGAGCCAGCTCCCCGAACTCGGCGAAACGGTAAAGCCAGATTGCGTGTAGCTGGTAAAAGGCGATCCATTGCTTCCTGCAATTCCGTTGAAATCAATCGTAAGGTCGGCTGCAAGCGCCATGGGACTTATCGACGATGCGAGAACGATAGCGGTGGTGAGTATAAATCTCATTGTCATAAGGGAATTTGGGCTCCTAAATCTAGCACGCGATGGCGCGCCGGTTCGAGTACTGGAGCACCTATTCCCTAGGGATATAGCCACGCTGTTTGCGCAGCGTTTTGCACCTGCTTGAGTGATTCCTGCAGACTTACCTTGCCAGCTCTTCCAATGCACTGCCGGTAACTCGGTACACGGTCCAATCGTCGAGCGGGCGCGCACCTAAACTCTTATAAAACTCGATCGAGGGCGCGTTCCAGTCAAGCACCGCCCACTCGAATCGCGCACAGTTACGCTCGACCGCCAGCCTGGCCAGATAACGCAGCAGCGCCTTTCCGATACCGCGGCCGCGCGCTTCCGGTTCGACGAAAAGATCTTCCAGGTAGATGCCCGGCCGTCCGGCGAACGTCGAAAAATTCGTGAAGTACACAGCGAACCCGGCCGGTTCTTCCCCGAGGAACGCGAATACGACCTCCGCCGCCGGGCGCGCGCCGAACAGCGCTTCACGCAGGCTGTCTTCGTCCGCCACCACTTCGTGCGCAAGCTTTTCGTACTCCGCGAGCTTGCGGATAAAGCTCAAAATGAGCGGAATCTGATCCGCTCCGGCCGGGACAATTTTCAAATCGTAGGGAGCATCTGGCATCGCCTCGATCGTATCCGGTGCTAACATCAGGAGAAGTTCCTGTCCTGTGGCCTTTCTGATCTGAATGAAGTTTTATCTCGATTCTGCAAACCTGGAAGAGCTGAAAAAGGCTTGCTCGTGGGGCATTATTGATGGCGTCACGACCAATCCCAGCCTGATTGCCAAAGAAGGCGTCCCGGCTGAAGAGCATGTACTCAACATTTGCGATCTGATCGAAGGCGATGTCAGCGCCGAAGTGGTCTCGACCACTGCCAGCGAGATGATCGAAGAAGGGCACAGACTCGCCGGGCTTCATTCCAACGTTGTCGTGAAACTTCCGCTGATCGAAGAGGGCATCAAGGCCGCTTCCGCGCTGCACAAAGAAGGGGTCCGCGTAAACATGACGTTGTGCTTCAGCGCGGCGCAGGCGTTGCTGGCGGCTAAAGCGGGAGCTTACATTGTGAGTCCGTTTGTGGGCCGCGTCGACGATATCGGCTGGCCCGGTATGGATCTGATTCGCGACATCGTGCAAATCTACGGCAACTACGGCTACAAGACGCAGGTGCTCGCGGCTTCCCTTCGCGGGCCGCGGCAGGTTGTCGAAGCGGCCAAAGCAGGAGTGCATATCTGCACGCTGACCTATAAAGTGCTGGAACAGATGTTCCAGCATCCATTGACCCAGAGCGGCCTGGAACAATTTTTAAGCGATCATAAGAAAGCCTTTGATCTCGTTTCAGCGTAGCTATTGCGCGCTGGCGCGTCTCAGGCGGTCTAAAATACCTGCCCATTCCGGCTCGTCCGGTGGTTTCCGCACCGCAAGCCAGTCCCAGCCTTCGCCGTCTGCGTTGTGTAGCGCCGCGTAAAGTTGGTGAGCATAGCGCTTCGGATCGGAAGGCAAGTCGATCACTTTGCCGCGTCCGCTGGGATGCGTCGCATCGGGCTCGAGCACATACAAGGGAGTGCGCGGCGCGTAGTGTTTCGGATGCAGCCCGGGCGATTCGGCGGCTTCATCGGTGATCCGCGGCCGGTCCTCCTCGCATTCCCAAAGGACTCCGGTCGCCTGTTCCAACTCGCGCTGCGAAATCATGCCGGGGCGAAGAATTGTGGGCGGTGTGCGACGCAGCGTGATCACGGTCGATTCGATGCCGATGTCCGTCTGCCCGCCATCCAGAATCATTTCGATGGTGTTGCCGAGCGCTCGCTCGACATGCTGCGCAGAAGTGGGTGAAATCTGCGTAAACCGATTCGCGCTCGGAGCCGCCACGGGCACGCCCGCAGCGCGGATCAGCGCCAGCGCAACCGGATGCGCCGGAATGCGCATACCGACTGAATCCAAACCGGCCGTAACCAGATCCGGAACCACCTCGGCTTTGCGCAGCACAATCGTTATCGGCCCCGGCCAGAAGCGCGCGCTCAGTTTTTCAGCAAGCGGAGGCCAATCGAGCACAAGCGAGCGCGCCATCGCTTCATCAGCGACATGCACGATCAGCGGATTCGCAAAGGGGCGCTCCTTGGCACGATAGATGCGCGCGACCGCTTCGGGATCGAGAGCATTTCCGCCCAGACCGTAGACGGTTTCTGTGGGAAACGCAACCAGTCCGCCACGGCGAATGATCCCGCCCGCCTGCGCAATCGCCTCGGGCGTCGGTTTTGCGATCATCATTCGGGCAGATCGTCCTTGCTATCGCCCGCCGTTTGCCCCGTCTTCTGCCACACGAGAAATGCGTGGATGAATCCATCCAGATCGCCATCCAGCACGCGGTCCACATCGCCCGCAGCCAGCTTCGTCCGGTGATCCTTGATCAAGCGATACGGCGCGAGCACATAGCTTCGAATCTGACTGCCGAAGTTGATGCCGAGCTTCGTATCTTCCAGCTTCTGGTCGGCGGCGCGCTTCTTCTCCATCTCGTACTCGTAGAGCTTGGCGCGCAACTGCTTCATCGCGCTCGCGCGGTTCTTATGCTGCGAACGCTCGTTCTGGCACTGCACAACGATGCCCGTCGGCAAATGAGTAAAGCGCACGGCCGATTCAGTCCGGTTCACGTGCTGGCCGCCCGCACCGCTTGCGCGAAATACATCCACTTTCAAATCTTCCGGCTTGATCTCGATGCTGATATCGTCCTCAATCTGCGGATACACGAATACGGATGCGAACGAAGTATGCCGCCGCGCATTGGCATCGAACGGCGAAATGCGCACCAGCCGGTGCACGCCGACTTCCGACTGCAACTGGCCGTACACATTCTCGCCATTCACCTCGACCGTTGCCGACTTGATGCCAGCGCCTTCGCCTTCGAGCCGGTCGGTGACGGTTGACGTGAATCCGTGGCGTTCTGCCCAGCGCAGATACATGCGCAGCAGCATCTCTGCCCAATCCTGCGATTCCGTCCCGCCTGCTCCCGGATGAATCGTGACGATCGCATCGCGCCCATCGTTTTCACCGGAGAGCAGCATGTTCGTCTCTAGCTGCTCGAGTCTCTGCTCGAATGCGCGAATCTCGCGCTCGAGATCTCCGTTCACACTCTCGCCTTCGCGCGCGAGCTCAAACAGCGTGTCGATATCGGATGCGGCGGACGCCACGGCCGTCGAATTGTCGATCGCTTCGGTGAGCCGTTTGCGCTGCTGCATGATGCGCTGGCTCTTTTCCGGATTGTTCCAGAAATCCGGACCGCTGATTTCTGCTTCGAGTTTGCTTAGTTCCTGCTGCTTGGCGGCCGCGTCAAAGATAGCTCCTGACAGCTTCACCTTGCTGCCGGAGCGTAACGTACTCTCTTTCTAGCTCTTCCAGAGTCATTCGACTCTATTGTACGGAGTGCGCCGTCGCTTTTAGAAAACTCTTGAGATCCTGCTCATTCACGGCGGGCTCGCCCGGCGCGACATTGTTCAGTTTGCCCGCGCGCATCGGTTTTTGAATCTTCGCCTCGCTGAAAACCGCGGGCTCATCGAGGATGCGCGCAGGCAATCAATGCGTCGCTTGTAGAAAACTCTTGAGATCCTGTTCATTCACGGCAGGCTCGCCCGGCGCGACATTGTTCAGTTTGCCCACACGCATCCACCTCTCCAACTCGCCCACCAGTCCGAAGAGATGATCGAACGACTCGACGATAAACAGCAGCGGCTGAAAGCGGTCGATCTCGAAGGCCTGGTTGATCACCCACTCGACCTGAATCGGATAGCGCTGCACTTCGTCCGATTCGATCGCGTGCGCAAGCTCGCCGTATGAGCTGAGAAGGCCGCTGCCGTAGGCTTTGAGCGCATTGCCCTCGCGCATGAGGCCGAACTCGATGGTGAACCAGAAAAAACGCGCCATCGCCCGGATGATGCTCTCGAGCCGCTCGAGCCGTTGCGCCTCGTCGCGAATGCCTGCGACGATTTCGGCCGCCGTATGCGCGCACTCGCCAAAGCGCACCAGCGTATCGGCAAACATCCGGTCGGTGTGCATCGGAACGTGCCCCGCAATGTCGTGAAAAATGTCGGGTTCCGGCAGGTAATCGAGACGGTCGCTGCGCCGGATCGTGATTGTCGTTGGAAACTCACGATTGCGCAGACAGTCGAAAAACACGAAACTCGGCACATACCCGCTCACCGGCTTTGCGCGAAAGCCCGTCAGCGGTTTCAAAAATCGGTTCACTTCTTGCAATCGCGGCACGCGTTCGGCATCGAGACACAACGCCGCAATGCCGCGCAGGAAATGCTTATTGGCATAGCGCGCCCAGCGCTCCCCGATGCGTGAGAACAAGCTTCGCCACGCCGCATGGTTCTCTTCCGAATACAGCTCGTACGGTTGATGAATATAGAGCTGATGATGTGCGCGCGCTTCTTCGATAAACGGCGCCTCGGACGTGGTGAGTCCGTTGGAAAGAACCGTGGCCATGCGCGCGCCCTCGCCTTCTATTTCCATTATGACACCACTTTAACGTGGTGGCCATCCCTGCACCGCTCGCATCAGGCGCGACCCGGCCAACCACTGAAAACAAGGCCGCCATCCCGCGTGCTTCGTTAAAATGGAAGCGACAGAAATTTCAGGAACTCGCGCAGGTTGGAGTCCTCGCGCCGGTATTCTCGCATCCACATCGATCCGTAACAAACAAGTGACATGCCGCAAGGAAATCAGCCCGACCTGGGCATCAATAGCTGGTTAGAAGACGAACTTTATCACCAATATCAGTTCGATCGACGCAGCCTGGACGCAGGGTGGAACGAACTGTTCGCCGATCATGGGCAAAATGGCGGCAGTGCAACGAATGGAGATAGCGCGGGTACGGCAACAGCGGTTGCGGAGCCGCCTCAACCGCCGCCACCCGTGGAGGAGCCGTCCCAGCCCGAACCTCCCCGCCAGGAACCGCCGGCCCCTGCTCCCCAGCCGCAGGAGAATGCGCCCTCTACACCGGTCAGCGCGCCGGCAAAAGT
>DATBGM010000029.1:0-20428 GCA_036557945.1 Bryobacteraceae bacterium
GGCGCTAACAGCCTGTTTAGAGCAATCAACAAATCAGGGAAGATTTGGGCTGAGGGCATGACTCCAAAGGTGCTTTGGGAGATCGTCAAGAGAGCGGCCGAGGCTGCCGGGATAGATAAGCCGGCACCCACGACTTGCGAAGGACATGTGCGCGTCTCTGTCATTTAGCCGGGGTGAGCTCGACCAGATCCAGTTCTTGCTCGGTCACATGCCCTTCCAGACGACCGAACATTACCTCGGCTGTAAGCAGAAGCTTCGAGTCACCGTCAATGACAAGATCGGAATCGAACCGTGACACCAAGGGACGGATTACCCGTCCTTTGGCGACTACCGCGGGATCTAGATCTGCTTTCCAATTGGGCAATGATGTGGAAGTGAGCCGGACATTGTCAGCGATACAATCACAAAAGCATTTCATCTGAAATCGCTGCAGCTTACCAGCGTCACGGTTCTTCAGCCCCATGACTCAGAACGAAAGCCCAACCAGGAATTCGACTTGATTGCGAAGCGAGGGAATACTATTGCTCATTTTCTCATCGCTACCCCAATGGGTATAGCGGAATTCGGGACCAAAGTTGAGGTGACGTACTTTCACTGATAACCCGCCGCCGACGGTAACACCCGCAGCGGACAGTCCAGTGGGAGTGTCTGGAACTCTGAACTCCGGCGCACCGCCTTGAACGGCACGAAACGCGGGTCCAAGTTCGAGGAACGGCCCTAACAGCGAGGATGAAAGCCGATACTTGGCCAAGATTGGAATCTCCCAGACGCCAAATTCTCGCGAGCCGCCTTGCAGGATAGCCGAGAACTCGCGAGTAATATCCTCGCGGCGATATAATCCGTCCGCTTCAATGGAGAAATGCATGGGCAAATAGAGCTCAACGGACGGGCCGAGCAAGTAATGCTTCGCCCTGCTGAATTCTCGTTCGGTGATGCCAAGCGCCGGCAGCGGCTCTGTGACACTGCGAAATGAGTCTGTGAGCGGTAAACCGGCTTTGACGCCCACGGAAACGCCAACTGACTCGGTGACCTTGAATTGCGCAAAGAGCACCGGCTCAGAGAGGAATACGATCAAGATTGAACGTGAAAGGATCCACTTAGCTGTTGTTAGATATTGATTAACTTTATTCATGTACGATTCCCTTTCGAGCCATGCTGGAATCCGACAGGCGTTCGGGCGTGGTCGCCCAATCATCGGAACGGTGCTCCGGGAAGGAACATACGATTCAGATGACAAATCATAGGTAGAAACCCGCATGATTGGGGATTGTTCCTTTCGACCGAGTGCCAATGTGCTTCTCAATTACCAGTGCGCAATCTGCCGCTCGAGATTGATGCTGGCAAAGTGAGCGGATTGTAAAAACGCTGTGAACACACTTCCGAAAGAGATATGGAATGTGCGATTCTCAACGATATTGACGATCAGGTGAAGTGGGAAAGAGTTGCTGACTTGAACTGTCTAACGAAAGGGACACGTTTGGCTGGAGGGCCTAGCTGCTTTCGCTCTGTCGAGCCGATGGGATGCCCGGTGCTTGTGCAGCGAGTAGTTGTCGTAGTGCTCAACAACTCCGGACAACTGTTCCGTGTTGTATCAAGATGACGGAAGACAAAAACTGAACGAGCTAAGTCCGGGATGGATCCGTACTGATGCCAAGTGGCGATCTGGAATCTAAGCCGCCCCCAGACCGGATTACGTGACCCTTTCAGACTATGCAGTCGTAATCTACTTTCCGTATTGCGGACGATGGGCCCAGCGCCGAGATGTAGGCACAACGATTCCGATTTTGACCCACTAGAGTGTTGTTATCCTCCGCGGCTGTTAGACTCCGCTAATGGCCGGACTGGTCTTTTCAAGCACGGTTCGCGTTTGGTTTCACTATGCGTTTTATGACTGGACTCGCGGCATGCCCAGATCCAAGCGCCTTGCCACGTGGCTCGCCATTCTGATGCAGGGATATGCCGTCGCGTTCGCAGTATCGCGTCCGCAACTCTGGCAATTTATGCTCCGCCATAATGAGCTCGTTCCGTACCTCGGTGTCTTCCTGCTTTACCTTTTGGCTGATCGAGTGATGCACGGGTTAATGACGTCGGAAATCATTCGCAAGACTCAACTCGAAGCTGACCAGATCGCGGCACAGCAGATTCAGAAGACACTGCAGCCCGAGAACCTGGATCCGTTGGCGGGCTATGAGATGGAAGTATGTTATGAGCCCTTCCGTGCCGTCGGTGGCGACTACTTTGACGTAATCGAACTCTCCGGCGACCAAACGCTCTTTGCGGTCGCCGACGTTTCTGGAAAGGGAATGCCAGCAGCCCTGCTCGCAGCTAACATTCAGGCATTGGTAAGAAGCCTCGCCACTATCAATCCGGACCCACTAGCTTTGGCAAATCAAATCAATAAACACCTAAACCGCTACACCCCGCATAACCGATTTGCTACTGCGGTATTCATCCTCCTCAGCCGGAACTCCGGCGAGGTGACCTATGTAAATGCGGGGCACAACTCCCCAATTGTGTTCTGTGACGGATCAGCGACATCGCTGGACGCTACTGGCATGCCCATGGGCTTGCTAGGTACGGCCCAGTATGAATCTCGCACGTCGATCATCCCAAACGGCGGCATCCTCCTCCTGTTCACGGATGGACTGACCGATTCGATCGCCGGAAGCGACCCCGAGAGCCGTTTGCGAAACAGCATACGTGACAGTGCGGCAGAAACTCTTTCAAATTTGAAGTCGCTGATAGATCCGAAACTGAAGGAGGATGACGTGACGATACTGCTTGTAAAGCGCACGCGGCCGGAGGCCTTGTTGCCCGTCTGACGAGCCGCTTCGCGCGCCAAAATCGGGTCCTTAAGCATCGCAAGAACGGATAGACCGCCAGTGACGGCCTACTGTAGAGGTTCCCAACAGGCGGGCTTCAGTCAATGCCGTGCCCAAACCATGTCTGGGTAAGAGAGCGTTTTGTACCGTGAATCATGAATAACAATCCGTTGGACTTCGGCGGCAAGGTGGCACTCGTGACCGGGGCATCTTCGGGAATGGGGCTGGCGACGGCGCGGGCGTTCGCCGCGCGGCAGGAGCGGCGGTGGTGCTGGCAGATGTCAGGGAGGACGCGGTGAAGGCGGAGGCTGAGAAGCTGGCGGCGGCCGGTCACCGGGCAATCGCCGCCGGCTGCGATGTGAGCGATGACGCACAGGTGCAGCAGATGGTGGACCGCACCGTTGCCGAGTTCGGGCGGCTCGACGCGGCGTTCAACAATGCGGGGGTAATGGCCCGCATCGCCGCGACCGCCGAGAGCACGCGCGAAGAGTGGGACCGCGTGATCGGAATCAACCTGCGCGGGGTGTGGAGCTCGATGAAATACGAACTGCGGCAGATGGAACGCCAGGGCAGCGGCGCGATCGTCAACAACGCGTCGGTCGGTGCATTGACCGGCAACCCCGGTATCGGTTCCTACATCGCGTCCAAGCACGGCGTGGTCGGCCTGACGCGAACGGCCGCTTTGGAATACATCAAGCACGGCATCCGCGTGAATGCAGTGAATCCCGGCCTGATCGATACGCAGATCGCGCGCGATGTCGTGAGCGGGGACGAGCAGGCGTACGAGGATATAGCGAAGCATGTTCCCATCGGGCGCGCGGGCAGACCCGAGGAGATCGCCTCGGCGGTATTGTGGCTTTGCAGTCCGGGGGCGAGCTACATCGTTGGTCATGCGCTCACGGTAGACGGCGGAATGACGGTTGTATAGGAGGTTAAAACATGCAGGGAACGATGCTCTACGGCCCGCGCGATATCCGGTTTGAAGGCCGGCCGGAGCCCAAAATAACGAAGCCGACCGATGCCATCCTACGCCTCTCGGCCACCTGCATCTGCGGATCAGACCTGTGGCCGTATCGCGGTATCGCCGATGTGACGCAACCGACGCCCATGGGCCACGAGTACTGCGGCATCGTGGAAGAGACCGGTAAAGAAGTCAGGGACATCAAGCCCGGGCAGTTCGTTGTCGGCTCGTTCGCGACCTCCGATAACACCTGCGTCATTTGCCGGGACGGCTATCAATCGTCATGCCGGCAACGCGAGTTCATGAGCGCGGCGCAGGCTCCGATGCTGCGCGTTCCTCTGGCTGACGGCACTTTGGTAGCAACACGCGATCTTCCTTCAAAAGAGATGATTCCCGGTCTGCTCGCCACGTCCGACGTTTTAGGTACGGGCTGGTTCGCGGCGGATGCGGCGAATGTAAAGCCGGGATCGACTGCGGTAGTGGTGGGTGACGGCGCGGTTGGGCTGCTGGCTGTGCTGTCAGCGAAGCAGATGGGTGCTGAGCGAATCATCGCCATGAGCCGGCATGAATCACGGCAGAAACTCGCGCGAGAATTCGGTGCGACCGATATCGTGACGGAACGCGGCGAGGAAGGCATTGCGCGAGTGAAAGAGCTGACAAAGGGAATCGGCGCAGATTCAGTACTGGAGTGTGTTGGCACGCAAGAATCCATGATGCAGGCGATCCGATGCGCGCGTCCGGGCGGGTTTGTAAGCTATGTTGGCGTTCCGCACGGAGTTGGACTCGACGGGACAGAGCTGTTCTTCGCTCACGTGCACTTGCACGGCGGCCCCGCGCCGGTTCGGCGGTACCTGCCGGAGCTGATCGACCTGGTGCTGAACGAGAAGATCCATCCGGGGAAGGTATTCGATCTGGTGCTGCCGATCGATCAGGTTGCCGAAGGATACCGCGCGATGGACGAACGCCGGGCAATCAAGGCACTGCTTCGTCCGTAAAGAAAGAGAGGAGCACAAACATGGAAATCAAACGAGCGGGCTCGCAACCGTCCGCCAAGGGACCGGCAGAGTGGTTCACGGGCAGCGTGCGGATCGATCCGCTTTTCCAGGCGCCCGATCCAGCCCTGGTGCAAGGCGCCAGTGTAACCTTTGAACCCGGCGCACGGACTGCCTGGCATACGCATCCGCTCGGCCAGACACTTATGGTCACGGCCGGGTGCGGCTGGGCGCAGCGCGCGGGTGGGCCGATCGAGGAGATCCGGCCGGGCGATGTGGTCTGGTTCGCGCCGGGCGAAAAGCACTGGCACGGCGCGACGCCTGCGACAAGCGTGACGCACATCGCCGTCCAAGAGAAGAAGGATGGCAAGGTCGTCGAGTGGATGGAACATGTGAGCGATGAGCAATATCAGCGGTAAATCCAAACGGAGAGCGGTCCTTTTGGCCGCGCTCTTTGCACTGAGCGGGTTTTGGGCCCTGAACGGGTTTTCGCAGGCCCGTGTATCCGATCGAGAGAGATTGGCGGGCGCATGGCAGCTTGTCTCGATTGCATTCCCAGGGGCGGATGGAAAAATATCCGTCAGTCATCCGGCGGGCATGCTGACCTACACACGGGACGGCCACGTGTCGGTGCAACTGATGTATCCAGCGCCGGAGAGCGCGATCTCCAATGAATACGTTCTCAACGGCTACGAAGCTTCTTTCGGGAGCTACGAGGTAGACGAGGCGAAACATATTCTCACTCACCACATCCAGGGGGCCAATACGCGCGATCTGCTAGTCGGCAGGAGCCTGGCGCGCGTGTACGAGTTTGACGCTCGAGGGAACCTGATCATCAGGTCAGCTCGAGGCGACGAACATTGGTCGGTCACCTGGAAGCATTACTGACCGACTTCAGAGGAAGCGTGCGACGGTTCCACGGGAAAACCTCACATTTTTTTTACAATTCCGACTTCACAATCTTCCAGCACCTCTCGATGACTGTATAGGCACCCGCAGCTAAGTTCCGCGAACGCACTCGCGCGAATATCCGGCGCCGAGAGTGCCAAGCAGGAACTGGAGGGTTTCTATATGGTCTCTCTAAGCAGGAGACAGTCTCGCCGTTTTTTCGGACCGGCTGCATTCGCCGGTATCTGTTCGCTTGTTATCCCGATTGCAGCAGCAGCCGCGGTTGCACCTTTGATTCAGACGCCGAGCGCAGTAACTCAGGGCGTTGCGCAATTAGTAAGTCACTATACACCAACAGACAAATTACGCTTCACGATCGCTCTGAAGCCTCCGAGTGTCGAGGAGCAGGACGAATTCATTGAACAGCTTTATACGAAGGGCTCGCCAAACTTTCATAAATTCCTTACGGCCGAGCAGTGGAACGCGCGCTTTGCGCCTTTGGCAGCGGACGAGCAGGCGATCGTGGACTGGGCGACTGCGAACGGGCTGACGGTTACGGAGCGGTACTCGCACCGGCTCACGATCTCGCTCGAAGGAACGACCGATCAAATTGAGAAAGCATTTGGCGTCAGGATCAACAACTATCAGCTAGGGGCTTTATCCTTTTACTCAAACGATCGAGATCCGGTCATTCCGCCGCAGCTCACGCATGCGATTCAGTCGGTTATGGGGCTGAATAGCAAGGCCCAGTTACTACCGAAGGTCACGCGCCGCAGGATCTCGAACGAGCAGCCCAAATATGTTCCGGGCCCGGCGTTTGCGGAATCCGGACATGCCTCGCATGACGGCGATCGCGCGAAGCTTCCGGCTGCTTTAGAGGCTTCGCATGCCGCGCATGAGGCTGTCAACGCCGCCAATCCGCGGCCGGATTTCACGAACGGATTATTAGATCCCACAGATATTTACAGCAGGGAAGCATATAACTGGGAGGCTTTGAACCGGCAGGGTCACTGCTGCAACCCAAACCATGGCAGCGATTCACCTCCGGAGGCTTCGATTGCGATTGCAACCGCCTATGCCATCGACCCGAACGACATTACCGGCTTCCACAACACGTATCCGTACCTGGCCGATCACTGGACCACTTACAACATTGACGGAACGCCACAGTGCCCCGCGAACGACAGCGCGTGTAACATCGAGACCACGTTAGATTTCGAATGGGCTACCGCCATGGCGAACAGTTTCGGCGCGGCGGCGGATACCGCTCACGTTCATATCTACCAGGGGGTCAATCCGAATTTCGGCACGTTTACGCACGTGCTCTCAAGAATTCTCTCGGATAACAAGGTGCGGATCGTCAGCATGAGCTGGGGATGCGCGGAAAGCGACTGCTGGGACGGCGGCGATATGAACGCGCTTCACAACGTGTTCAATGCGATGGTGAGCCAGGGATACAGCATCGTAGTCTCCTCGGGCGACAACGGGGCAACGGCGAGCGAAGGCGCCGGCAGGGATTGCGCACACAAGCTCGCTGTCGATTATCCGGGATCGGATCCCGACGTGGTATCGGCCGGAGGCACACAACTCGGTTTACTCAGCAACGATACGTTCTCGAGCGAGCCGGCATGGCAGGGCGATACCTTCACGGGCGCATGCTCGGAAAACCTGGGCGGCAGCGGCGGCGGCCTGAGCGCTGTCTGGCCGGTTCCGTCTTATCAAAGCGGGATGGGCAACAGCATGCGGTCGGTTCCGGACATTTCGCTCAATGCGATTACGTTCCAGAACTTCTTCTTTCAAGGTTCCTTGCAAGGCGCAGGCGGTACAAGCATCGTCGCGCCGGAACTGGCTGGATTTTTTGCGCAGGAGAACGCTTACCTGCTGGCAATCGGGATTGGCTGCGGAGCGGATCATACCCAGACTTGCGCTCCGATGGGCCTGCCGAACCCGGCCATTTACACGCTGGGGAAATTTCCTCTCTTTGCCGCGCATTATCCGTACTACGACATAACGTCGGGCTGTAACAGCAATGACGTCACGATTGCTTTCAACACGGGTTCGTATTGCGCGCAGGGCGGCTACGACATGGTCACGGGCTGGGGCGCGGCAAACATGCTGCAGCTGGCGTGGGGCATCAACTCGTATTTTGCAGGCGATTTTCTTGCGCCGACTGCGACGTTCTTGTCCTTAGGGGTCAGTCCCGGCGCATGGTCCAAGACGGATCAAACCATATCCTGGACTGTGACCGACGTGGGTCATGATGTTTTTCTCCCGATTGGTGTCGCAGGATTCAGCGCGGCGTGGGATACGACGCCGTCCGACATCACGGATCGAGGATTGGGCAGCATCTCGCTAAACAACGGACCGCAGTTCCCGAGTTCCACCGCCGGCTCTTTGAGTTTGAGCGCAGCGGGGCAGGGCTGCCACCAGGCAAACGTGCGCGCTTGGGACAACGGCGGGACGACGGCCGTTCTGCAGAGTGCGTCGTACTGCTTCGATTCGGTGCCGCCTGCTACGATTGCGACTCTCGGCGGCACACTCAAGAACGGCATCTACACTTCAAATGTGACCGTCACGCTGATAGCGTCTGACGCGACCAGCGGAGTGGCGGGAAAATTCTACAGCCTGGACGGCAGAACCTTTCTGACGTATAGCGCTCCTTTCATTCTCTCGGCGCCGGGCACGTATACGCTGCGCTACTACAGCACGGACGTAGCGGGCAACGCAGACACGACGCACATTGTTACGTTCACCGTCAAATCAGCAACCACGGTAACGAATGTTGCCACATCGCTGAATCCTTCTGCGTTTGGACGCAGCGTTACGTTTACGGCGAAGGTGACGGCCGCGGTTGGGGGCACGCCGACCGGAATGGTTACGTTCAAGGACGGATCCGCGATTTTGGGAAGCAGCGCGCTGAGCGGCGGCCAAGCTACGTTTGCGACGGCGGCGCTAAATGCGGGCTCGCACGCCATCACCGCCGCTTATGCCGGCAGCGGCAGCGACCTGGCAAGTACTTCCGCGCCGATCACGGAAACCGTGAACAAAGCCGCGACGACGACGTCTGTCAGCTCATCACTGAATGCGTCGACGTTCGGGAAGCCGGTAACATTCACGGCAAGCGTTGTTTCGGTATCGGGCGGCGGGCCGATAGGTGGAACGGTGACATTCAGGGACGGCAGCGCGACGCTCGGCAGTGCGGGCGTCAATGCAACTACCGGAAAAGCGATGTTCGCCACTTCGGTCCTCACGGCGGGCAATCACAGTATCACGGCGGTCTACAGCGGCGGGGTGAATCGCGCAGGCAGTAATTCGGCAGTGCTGACAGAGACCGTGAACAGGGCCGCGACCACGACATCGCTTAGTTCGTCGCTGAACCCTTCCATCTATGAGAAAGCGGTAACATTCACCGCAACGATTGTGCCGGCGTCGGGCAGCGGACCAATAGGTGGAACAGTGACGTTTAAGGACGGCGGAACAACGCTGGCAGCGACTCCTGTCAGCGGCGCGACGGGCAAGGCAACGTTGACCACGTCGGCATTGCTGGCCGGCAGTCACAGCATCACGGCAACCTATAACGGCGATGCTAACCGCCTGATGAGCAATTCGGCAGCGATAACAGAAACCGTGAACAAAGGGACGACGAAAACTACTCTCAGTTCGTCGGCCAATCCTTCCTCACACGGAGCAGCAGTGACGTTTACGGCGGCGATCATTCCGGAATTCGGTGGGCGGCCGATCGGCGGAACGGTGACGTTTAAGGACGGCGCGATGACGCTGGGCACGGCTGACATCGATAAGACTACCGCCAAGGCCACCTTTGCCACTTCGGCGCTGACGGCGGGCAACCATAGCATCACCGCAACGTATGGCGGCGCTCCGAACCGTTTGGGAAGCACATCGCCGGCGCTCATACAAGTAGTGAAATAGGCAGGCGAGCAAGCGTGACGCGACGGGATGGGAGTCCCGTCCCGTTTATTTGCGGCATTGGGTCCGGTTTACTGAGCGGGTTTGGGGGTGCGCAGGTAGCGGACGATACCGCGGGAATCGCGCAGCCAGTGCTTGGCGATGAGATCGATTTTCAGATCGCCGGAGGGAGCGCTGATGGCGGCGCGGCCCGCCGATTTTTGCTCGGGCGATAACGTGATCGACTGGCCGTCGTTGACCTGCAGAGCAGCGTAATCGACATTGTCAGTCTGGTTGGCCGGCCATTCGACGATGATTTGCCCGCTCTGCTCGCGCACGCTGACGGGGATGACGGGAGAGGGAAGCTGCAAATAAGCCCAGTATCCGGCAACGCAGCCGAGCAGGGCAGCGAGAAGGAGGACGGCAATCGAATGCAGTCCGAAGCCACCGAAGCCGCCGCTTGCTTCGGTACGTGTGCGGCCGCGCGCAAGGCTGGCATACGGATAAGCCACTTCGGTTTGCGTGCCGTCGCTAGGCTCCTTCTTGTATGGAGTAGCAGGCCGCGAAGGAGGCGGAGGCGGAGGAGGGGGCTCCGGGCGCGGCGTGCGGACGCGTGTGACTCCGCCGGGTTGGACGGGTTGGCGAGGAGCAGGTGCTGCTGCCTCCGGCTTTGACTCCGGCCTCGGCTCCGCTCCGGACTCGATACGCGGCTCGGCAGGACGCGGCGCGGGAATGGCCGGCGCAGGCGCGCTGACGGGACTTCCGGTTTGAACGGATAGCGGGAGGATGACCGGTGGACTGGCTGATTCCTGCTGCATCTGCCCGGCCTGGTCCTTGAGCAAAAACGCGAAGCGCGTAGGCTGAAAGCGCTCCGGTTTTACAAGCACAGTTAAAGCGCCGGGCTGACGAAAAAATTCATTGAACCAGCCGATCTCACGATCGCTTAACGTGAGCGGGTTACGGGTATGGCCGACAAACCAGCCAACAGGCTCGAGGCCCGCGAGGTCGGGATCGTGCGGCGCTGCCTCCAACTGTTCATGCAACCTGGCGCGATCGGCCTCGGAAAGCACGAAGGAGGGGCCGAGCGCATGTTCACACGCAATCAGGCGGAAGGTTTCAATTTGTACCGCGCCGTTCCGGCGAGTGCCGAACAGAAGACCGGCAGTTTCTACGCCGCCATGCGGAATGCGGCGATAACCATCGCTTACTACGGCATCGATTTCGCCGAAAGCGGCCAGCGAATAAACCACGGTGGACGACCCATCGGGCGAGGTCCAAACGGCATATCCGGTGACGGAATCTTGGCTATTCATGAGGTTGCGAGAGAAGAGGTAATGGCATGGTGCGGCGAGGGAGCGGCCTCGTCGGAATCGCCCGCCTCAACTTGCAGCGAATAGAAATACGTGACGATTCCCATGGCGCAGACGAGTACGACGCAGGCGGTGAGCCAGCGCGCCGAACGGAGACTCCAGATCGCTTCTTCGCTCACCAAAGCCCGCGTGTAGCCGACAAAAGCGGCAGCGAGAGCGAAGCTGAAGCCGAATTTGAACGACCAGTGCATCAGGTCGAGAGTAGCCTGACCGCCGATCTCCGACCAGGCGGTGAAGATTGCGATCAGGGCGAAGAGAAATTCGCACGCGTAGGCCAAACGCAGCAGCTTTACGCTCATCACCAGAAAGAACTCTCATTCTACGATGAAAGTGTAATCAGGTTCGCGAATGAAGGCAAATTTAGAGGGTATCGATCTCCACCTGGCGCATCCCGACGAGCTGAATGTTTCCTGGATCGGCCAGGAAGAGGCGCTGCGGCAGTTGATGGCGGCGTGGATGGTGATCGACGAACGCGATACGCCGATGAATCCGCGGCTGCTAGGCAAGCCGGGGGTCGGCAAAACGACGATGGCGTATGCGGCGGGCAAGCGGCTCGGACGCGAGATCTACATTTTGCAGGCGACGGTGGATACGCGGCCGGAGGATTTGCTGATTACGCCGGTGATCGAAGGGGCATCCAGACTGAAATATGTCGCGTCGCCGCTGGTGACGGCGATGATTCGCGGCGGGGTAGCGATTCTCGACGAAGGCAATCGCATGAGCGAGAAGAGCTGGGCCAGCCTGGCGCCGCTGCTTGACAGCCGCCGGTACGTGGAATCGATCGTGGCGGGGGTGAAGATCAAAGCGCACCCGGATTTCCGGCTGGTAGCGACAATGAATGAGGACGCATCGACGTTCGATCTGCCCGAGTATATTCACTCGCGCCTGCAGCCGCAGATTCTGATCGATTTTCCGGAACGCGAAGAGGAGCTTGCGATCCTGCGCGAGAACCTGCCGTTTTCTTCAGAAGAAGTGCTGCAGTACGTAACGGAGTTTTTGCAGCAGGCGCACGCGGCGGACGAGAGCTACACGGTGCGGGATGGCCTGAATATCGCGCGCTACGCGTTGAAGCTGGCATCGAGCGGGCGCAGAGCAGGACGGGAGCTGCTGCGGGAATCGATCGCGGCGGTGCTGGGCGAAGAAGCATTCCGGTATGTGGGACGGTAAGAAAATCGACCGGGGCGGTACGGTCGAACGCGGGAATTTGCAGTACATTCCGGTGGTCCCGGGGCGTCTAGAATTCGCGCTGCACGTGCGGCGCGAGCTGCTGGCAAAACGGCCGCGAGCGATTGCGGTGCAATTGCCGGTTTCGCTCGAAGACGAATACCGCCGCGCGACGGAGCGGATGCCGCAGATGTCGGTGCTGCTGGCGGGGGAAGAAGAAGAGCCGGTCTATATACCAGTCGAGGCGGGCGATCCGTTCATCGAGGCGCTGCGCACGGCACGCGAGATAGAAGCGGACATTATTTTTCTCGAGCCGCCGATTGCGGCCCCGCTGCGGCGCGATCTGTTGTATCCATCGTCGTATTCGGCGGAGATGATAGGGATCGACCAGTATGTAGAAAACTACCGTGTACACCCACGCGTCAGAACGCAAGAGGAGGAGTGGTTCGCGGCGGCGATGGCCTGGAAACTGCAGGGCGCCGATCCGCTGGCGGATGTGTCGGTTGTGATATCGCTGGCGGCTCTCGATCCGCTCCTCGACGCGATGGACCGTCCGCAGGATGAGCCGGCGCGCGGTCCGGTGCGGCTGTTTAAGAACGCAGAGCTTTTCAATCTGCATCCGGATTGCCTGGCGGAAGTGACGAGCGAGCCGCCGTATTATCAGAACCGGTATAACGAGCTGCGCGAGACGCCGGAGGAAGCGCGCATCGACCGGCCGCGCTGGCAACTGGAGCTTCTGCGCGAGGCGGAAGCGGAGTACACGGTCAAAACGGGCGATCAGATTCGTTCCTGGCAGCGTATCGCGATGGCGAAATTCGCGCGCAACCTGGCGCTGCTCGATCGTGAGCTGATGCCGGGCGCGTATGATTTGACGCTGGCGGCGCGATCGCTAGTGGACGATAACTACGCATATGAAGTCTGGGAGATGGCGAACCGGTACGGCGCACAGCAGACGGAGGATCCGCCGCTCGAGACGCTGAATATCTCGGGAAGCGAGATATGGCTGCGTACGCGGCGCATGCGCATCCGGCGGCGGCTGCCGCGATTGAAACAGAGGATGAAACCGGCGGGACTGTCGCGCAAGCGCGAAGGCACGAAGGGCGAGTGGGCGCGGCAGACGACAGGAGCCTCGATCTGCTCGTATCCGCCGGAAGACCTGGTGATTGAAAATTACGGCCGTTTTCTGAAGCAGCACGCCAGGAACATGCTGTCAGAGGAGCGGCTGCGCGTCGAGCCGTTTACGGCGTCCACGCGCGACGGCATCGATCTGCGCGAGACGATTCGAAACTGGCACGAAGGCAAGCTGTACGTACGCGAAGCGGGCCAGCTTTCAGCGGATGTAGGCGCGCTGGTGATTATCTTCGACGAAGATCGCGCGGACCGCTATCGGTACCTGACGACGTGGCTGGGCGAGCATCAGAACGAATCGGATATGGCCTTTTACTCGACCGAACCGTTCGAGCACCTGGTCGGGCCGGGCGTGGGCCGGGCTGAGTACGGCGGGTTAATGATGACGCTGCCGCCGGGGCGTTTGTATGACGTCTGGAGCGACTACGACTACGAGACGGCGGAGACGAAAGCCGAGCGTCTGCTGATGGCGGCGCTCGATTATTCGATGGAGCGGCACGTGGTGTATGCGGCAGCGAAACCGCCGCGCTCGCTGTTCCGGCAGATGGCGGCGCGGCTGAACCGGAAAATTGTGTACATTCCGCTCGGGCAGTTGTCGCCGGCCAAGTTAAAAAAGATTCGCGTGGTGCATGTGCTCGACAGCCATAAGCGCAGGGACGAGGCGAAGCAATACATCTGGTGAAACCATTTTTTCCGTCCTGCCGCGCGGGACGGTTGGCGTTTCCACGCTCACGCCGCGGGCTTTGACGGTCTACGCTTCAGGCGGCCGTCTGAAGAATAATTGTGTCGATGATGGCATGTAGCTTAGCTGTATCGATCGGTTTACTCAGGTGAGCATTCATACCGGCGGCGAAACACATATCGATTGCGTCCTGCATGGCGTGCGCCGTCATGGCGACGATCGGGATGCGGCGCAGCTCGGGGCGCGCGTGGGAACGAAGCGCCGCGGTGGCTTGCAGTCCGTCCATTTCCGGCATCTGCACGTCCATCAGCACGAGGTCGAACTGCCGGTTTTGGCAGAGCTCGACAACTTCGCGGCCGTTTGAAGCCACAGTCACCGCATGGCCGCGCTTACGCAGAATGGCGGTTGCAACTTTTTGATTGATGATGTTGTCTTCGGCAAGCAGGATACGGAGGCCAAAGCCGCAGCCGGCATGCAGGACCGGCGTGGGGGGTGCGAGCGCATGAGAAATCCGGGAGGTGGTTTGGCCAGCCAGTGAAGCGACAGCATTCTTCAAATCGATCGCGGCAACCGGCTTGACCAGATAGCGCTCGATGCCCAACTGGCGGCAACGAGCGGCATCGGTGTACAGGTTATCGGAGGAGAGCATCATAATGCCGGCAGTTTGCAGGCTGTGATCGGCGCGGATATGCGCGGCAAGATCGAAACCATCCATTTCAGGCATATGGCCGTCGATCAGGACAAGGTCGTAGGAAGAGCCGGAATCCGCGCGACTCCGCAGGAGTTCGAGAGCCGCAGCGCCGGAGTGGGCGGTATCGGCGGGAATGCTCCAGGCGGCGAGCTGCCTGGACAGAATCGCGCGATGGAGGGCGTTGTCATCAACGATGAGAATTTTCAGATTTGTGGCCGGGTCGGGCAGTGTGTCCGACGGCTGTCGGGCCTCGCGCAGCTCGAAGGGCACGGTCAGCGTAAAGGTGCTGCCGGCGCCTGCTTCGCTTTCCACTTCGAGGCGGGCGCCCAGAAGCCCGGCTAATTTCGCGCTGATCGAGAGACCGAGTCCGGTGCCGCCGTACTTCCGGGTTACGGATCCGTCTGCCTGCGAAAACGGCTGAAAAATGACGTCGAGTTGTTCGCGGGGAATGCCGATGCCGGTATCCCGTACGGAAAACCGGAGCTGGCAGCGGGCCGCCTCGATGAGGACGGCGCGGGTCTTCAACTCGACTTCGCCGCTGCCGGTGAACTTGATCGCGTTACTTAGAAAATTCAGCAGAACCTGGCGCAGGCGCAAGGCGTCGCCGTGGAGCAGGTCGGGAACGTCGAGAGCAATGTCGTTCAGCAGCTCAAGCCGTTTCTGATGGGCGGGCAGCGCGACGCTCGCAAGCATACTCTGCAACTCTTCACGCAGGGAAAAATCAAAAGGCGCAAGCGTCAGTTTGCCAGCTTCGATCTTCGAGAAATCGAGAATGTCGTTCAGTATGTGCAGCAGCGATTCAGCGGACGCATTCACCGCACTCAGGTTTTCGCGCTGGTCGGGAGTCAGCTCGGTATCGAGCGTAAGCGATGTCATGCCGATGATGCCGTTCATTGGAGTGCGAATCTCGTGGCTCATATTGGCCAGAAATTCGCTCTTGAGGCGATTGGCCGTTTCGGCTTGCGCTTTGAGATCCTGTTCGTGCTGGAGCGCATGGCGGATCAGGGCAGTTTGACGCAGCACTTTGCGGCGCAGGAAGAGAATCCAAAGGCAGGCAAGAAAAGAGGCAGCGCCGAGTGAGGCGATGACCTGAAAGGTGTGAAGCGGATTAAGCCAGGGGGCGGCTCGCAACAGTTGCAGGTCGGAAGCGGAACGAAGCACCAGGCGAGCGCGGTTTGCGGCAGCAGCAGGGGCGGCCTCCCGAAACAAGGAGGTGATACCGGTCAGGCGAAGAAGCGCGCCGCGCTGGACGAATGCAGGCGCCGCCGGCGCATCGAGGCCGGCGTCGAAGAGAACGCCTCCCGATTGCAGCCAGATGGTTTGGCGCGCTGTGCCGCGGACGTAATCGACGACGGTAGCGTCGAGTTGAACGAGAGTCGAATCGAGTTCACCCGAGATCAGTTCTCCGGCTGTTGTACGGAGAGCGACCGGAGGTTTGCCTGGCTTGATTGACAGAAAAATCGCGTCCCGGAGAGCAGGGCCGCCAGCGCCCTGCTGTGGAAAGCCCATAACTTTGACGAAATCGCCGACACGCAGAATCTGCGGCGCGTGATTTTCGATGCGAACCCCGCCGCTTGCGTCCTGAATGTAGGTCGGACCCTCGGGATGGCTGTGAGTGACCCGGCCTTCGATACGCACGGCGTGACCGCGTTCCTGGCTGGGAGCGAAGGACAGCAGGGAGCCGATCGGGCGGAGGGGAATCGAGAGTCCCGGGCCGGCAGGCACGAGAACGCGGACGAAAGAGGCATCCGGCACGTACATGCGCACTCCGAGAAACTGGCGGCGGCTGTTGAAACGCGAGCCGCAAACGCCCGTGATGCGCACTTTGGCATCGATCAGAGCGGCGGGCAGCGGCAGCTTGCCGTAGACGAAAGCCTCAAAACGTTCGCCGCCGGATTGCAGGACGAGGACATTGCCGTCCTGATGATTACCGGCAGACTGAACAATGCCTTCGACAGCGAGCCAGTTGCTGTCCTGGTTGCCGGAGAAGATTTCCGCGGAGGAAAGATCCGGCAGCGGAGGCAACGGAGCGTCGTGCTCGACCTGGACCTGGGCATTACCGACGGTGGGTGCGAACTCGCCGGGGTCGGTCGTTCCGATAATGGAGACCCACTGGCCGGGACGGAGCGAGCGGGTCCACAGATCCTTGCCATAGACGTAGATACCGCCCGTCTTATCCTGCACGAACAGGATGTATTGGGCCGGGTCGAAGCAGGTAATAACACCCCGGATGGAAACGGGAAGAGCGCGGGCCGCCTCGGATGCCGGAAGAGCGTGTATCTGAGCGACTGAACGGAGCGTCCGCCCTGGTTGAGAAATTTGCGCGGAAGCAGCGGGTTTCGGAGCGGGTTTTAGAACGGTAATCGAGGAGCCGTCGTAAGCCTGCAGGCCGGTATGCACCGGAACGTGATTGGCATTAAAGTAGATATCGGCAACAGCGCGCACATCGATAATGGCGCCGGTAAGTTTCGGAAGTTCCTGAGCATCATCTTCGACAACGTGAACAGGAACGCGCTCACCGTCCTTTTGCAAGGTGAGAGTAGTGTGCCCGCTGCCCTCCTTTATCACGGATTCAACAAGGCCCTGTATTTCAATCAGCGTGTATTGCCGGCGGGCAGTGACGGAGCGATATTCCGGAATAAAGGCAGCCTGGAAATCGGATGGAGCCGCCCGCCGCCCGGTATCGGTGAGCCGGGCCTGGCTGAGGGTAAGCAGCGGCTCACCACCGCTAACCTCACCTTCGGCATCGACCCAGTCGCCGACTTTGAGAGTGCCTGAAGACGTGCCTTGAATACGGATTCCGCCGGTTTCATCCTGCAGGAAGGCGAGATAGCGGCCTACATCCCAATACGTAAGGATGCCTCGAACATGGACTTTGCCGCTCGACCCAGCGCGGCTGGCCTGCGCGAGAGCCGCGATGGAACCGGGACGGTGGCCGGACATAGAGCGCTGTGCGCAGCCGGTCAAAAACGAGACAGCTACGAGCACGCACAGACATCTGGACTGCAGTTTCACGCGCAATGCACTCGTAGACGTATCGGTGGGACAGCGGCATTTCTTTAGGCGGTTGTTGAAAGAGGCATGTTGCAGGCGAAAACGCCTACTCTACTTGCAGGCGAAAACGCCTACTCTACTTGCAGGCGAAAACGCCTACTCTACTTGCAGGCGGAAACGCCTACTCTACTTGCAGGCGGAAACGCCTACTCTACTTGCAGGCGAAAACGCCTACTCTACTTGCGGGCGGAAACGCCTACTCTACAACTGCTGGTTGCAGGGCGTAATAATCGAGGGATGTTCGCTTTGCTCAACGCGCTCGGCCAGCAACCGGGAGCGGCCCGGTGACAGTTCCGGCCGCGTTCGCGCGCGTGCAAGTGATCGATTCGCACACGGGAGGCGAGCCGACGCGGCTGGTGATCAGCGGCGGACCGGATCTGGGAGATGGACCGCTCGCGCAAAGACTGGCGCGCTTTGCGGCCAGGTTCGACGATTTCCGTTCGGCAGTAGTAAACGAACCGCGCGGATCGGATGTCCTCGTCGGCGCACTGTTATGCGAGCCGTGCGATTCTTCGTGCGCCGCCGGCGTCATTTACTTCAACAACACGGGATATCTGGGAATGTGCGGCCACGGGACGATTGGCCTGGTGGCGTCACTCGGCTATGCGGGCAGGCTGGGCGCGGGCATACATCGCATTGAGACGCCGGTGGGCGTGGTGGCTGCGGCCTGGAATGCGGATGGCTCGGTGAGTGTTGAAAACGTCGTCAGCTACCGGACGCGCCGGCAGATATGTGTGCATATCGAGGGGCATGGAAGCGTGCGCGGAGATGTGGCCTGGGGAGGGAACTGGTTTTTTATAGCGGAAGAGCACGGCTTCGAGATCAGCCTGTCGAATATCGAGCGCCTCACGGAGCTTGCCTGGCGGATCCGGCGCGCCCTGGCGCGCGACGGCATTACGGGCGATGACGGTCACGAAATCGATCACATAGAACTCGCGGCTCCAGCCGATCCGGCCGTTGCCGATAGCAAGAATTTCGTGCTTTGTCCCGGCGGGGCATATGACCGCTCTCCCTGCGGCACGGGGACGAGCGCGCGGCTGGCTTGCCTGGCCGCGGATGGCCAGCTCGCGGAGGGCGCGGTGTGGCGTCAGCAGAGCATCGTGGGCAGCGTGTTCGAAGCGAGCTATCGCGCGGCGGAAGGCGGCGTTCGCCCGACCATAACCGGGCACGCATGGATCAGCGCGGAAGCCACTCTGCTGTTCGACCCGGGCGATCCGTTTCGCTGCGGGATAGGTCGATGAAATATCCCGATGCAATCGTGATCGGCGCGGGCATCGTTGGCGCCTCATGCGCGTGGGCGCTGGCGCGCGCCGGTGTTGGCGTTCAAGTCATTGAAAGCGGAACGACCGGCGGAGGCGCAACGGCGGGCGGCATGGGGCACCTGGTCGTGATGGATGATTCGGAAGCAGAATTTGCTCTGACTCGTTACTCGCGCGCCCGGTGGCTGGAGCTTGCGAACGAGATGCCGGACGCCTGTGAATTCCGGCGCTTCGGGACGATTTGGGTGGCGGCGGACGAGGAGGAGTTGGATGCGGTACGCCGCAAGCACGCGTGGTACGGCGAACGAGACGTCGCGACAGAGATTCTGGATTCGCGCGCGCTGGCCGAAGCCGAGCCAAACCTCCGTTCGGGCCTTGCCGGCGGACTGCTTGTTCCAGACGATGCGGTGATCTACGCGCCGGCGGCAGCTCGCTGGCTGTTGGAGCGCGCGCTCGCAAAGGGGGCGGTTCTAACGAACGGAGAGGTAGTGAAGCTCGAAGGCAGCGGAGCACGCCTTGCGAGCGGTGACACATTCGCATGCGGGACGGTTATCGTTGCGAACGGCTGCGCGGCGATGCAGTTGTTTGCCGACCTGCCCATGCGTCCCAGAAAGGGCCACCTGGCAATTAGCGAGCGTTATCCGGGTTTCGTCAATCATCAGCTCATCGAGCTTGGTTATCTGAAGAGCGCACATGGCGCGGCGGCCGAGTCAGTCGCATTCAACGCACAGCCGCGGCCCACCGGTCAGATCCTGCTGGGCTCGTCGCGTCAATTCGATGACACGGCCGGCGTCGACAACCTGATCCTGAGCCGCATGCTGGGGCGCGCGGTCGAGTATATGCCGGATCTGCGGCAGCTAGCGGTGATACGGGTCTGGACCGGGTTTCGCGCCGCTACGCCGGACCGTCTGCCGCTGATCGGACCTTATGAAGCGGATGATTTTCTGCTTGCCACGGGGCATGAAGGCCTTGGCATTACGACGTCGCTTGCGACCGGCGAATTGATCGCGTCGATGGTGACCGGCAGCCTTGCGCCGCTTGCGCCCGATGCGTTTCTTCCCGCCCGCTACGCTTTGGAGCGCGCACATGCCTGAACAGTTCGAGGTGCTGGTGAATGGCCGCGCCGTTCGAGTCGCGGAGGGTTCGACCGCAGCGGCCGCATTAATGATGGCGGAGGCCTGGCGCCGATCTGTGCGGGGAGAAGCACGCGCGCCGCTTTGCGGGATGGGAATCTGCTTTGAGTGCCGTGCTTCAGTTAACGGCACGGCGCATGTGAAGACATGCCAGCTCTTGTGCCGGCCGGGCATGGCGATCGAGAGCGAATGACGGACGTTAGCGCGGAGGTGTTAATTGTGGGCGCAGGTCCGGCAGGAATTGCGGCCGCCTGCACGGCTTCCGAGAGCGGCGCGCGCGTTCTGGTCGTCGACGACAATCCGGAAACGGGCGGCCAGATCTGGCGAGGCGACGCAAAACGTCAAGAGCACCTTGCGCGCGGCTGGCTGGCACGGCTG
>DATBGM010000030.1:0-17644 GCA_036557945.1 Bryobacteraceae bacterium
TACGCCGCATAAGAAGTTCAAGGGCGAAGTGTACGTGCTGTCGAAGGAAGAAGGCGGACGGCACACGCCGTTTTTTAATGGCTACCGGCCGCAGTTTTATTTCCGCACGACGGACGTGACGGGCGTGGCGAAGCTGCCCGAGGGCATGGAGATGGTGATGCCGGGCGACAACGTTTCAATTGAAGTGGAGCTGATCACGCCGGTGGCGATGGATAAAGGACTGCGCTTTGCCATTCGCGAAGGCGGCAGAACCGTGGGCGCAGGTACCGTAACGGAGATTTTGGAATAGCAGGCGGAAACGCCTGCTCCACTCAGGAACAGAAATGAAAGAACGCATTCGTATCCGGTTGAAAGCCTACGATCACCGGGTCCTCGATCAATCGACGGGCGACATCGTCGATACCGCCAAGCGCACCGGGGCCACGGTGGCGGGGCCGATCCCGCTGCCGACGCTTAAGAACCGCTATACGGTGCTGCGCTCCCCGCACGTGGACAAGAAGTCACGCGAGCAGTTCGAGATTCGCACGCACAAGCGGCTGCTCGACATTCTCGAGCCGACGCAGGACACAGTGGATGCGCTGATGAAGCTCGATCTGCCGGCGGGAGTGGACGTCGAGATCAAGGCGTTTGGCAAA
This sequence comes from Bryobacteraceae bacterium, assembly GCA_036557945.1. GTDB lineage: Bacteria > Acidobacteriota > Terriglobia > Bryobacterales > Bryobacteraceae > Bog-105. The sequence goes on from DATBGM010000030.1 coordinate 636, forward strand.
AGCAGGTAGCAGGAACGGATAAAGAAGCTATGAGTCCAGGAATTCTCGGCAAAAAGATTGGCATGACGCAAGTGTTCAACGCGGACGGGCAGGTCGTTCCGGTGACGCTCGTAAAGGCCGGCCCGTGCGTGGTGACGCAGCGCAAAACTCCTGCGACCGATGGTTATGACGCGGTGCAGTTGGGGCTCGTCGAATTTGCAAAGAAGCCGAATAAGCCGATGGCGAAGCACCTGGCGAAATCGAATGCCGAAGGCGTGAAGTTTCTGCGCGAATTCCGGTTGAGGCAGGGATCGGGCGATTTAAAGCAGGGCGACCGCGTGCTGGCCGAAGAGTTTAAGCCGCGTGATGTAGTGGATGTGATCGGAACGAGCAAAGGCCGCGGATTTCAAGGTGTGGTGAAGCGCCATCACTTCCGCGGAAGCGATGCCACGCACGGATCGATGTTCCACCGCGCACCCGGTTCGATCGGCGCTTCGTCCTTTCCTTCGCGTGTTTTTCCCGGCATGCGCATGGGCGGGCAGATGGGCCATGAACAGGTGACGGTACGGAATCTCGAGATCGTCAGCGTGGATGCTGATGACAACGTGATTGCGGTGAAGGGCGCCATTCCAGGGCCGAACGGCGGTTACGTGATGGTGCGCAGAGCGAAGCGGTAGGAAGACAAAAGAAGATGCCGACAGTAGAGATGGTGGACCTGAACAACTCGGCCGCGGGCTCGGTAGAGCTATCGGACGCCGTGTTTGGGGCTGAGGTGAACGAAGCGCTGCTGTACGAGGCGGTGCGGCAGTATACGGCAGCCGAGCGTGCCGGGACCGCGGCGACGAAGACGCGGCACGAAGTTTCGGGTTCGGGTAAAAAGTTGTGGAAGCAGAAGGGTACGGGGCGCGCGCGCATGGGCTCGATCCGGTCGCCGCTTTGGCGGCACGGCGGCACCGTACATGGACCGCAGCCGCGTTCGTACGAGTACAAGCTGCCCCGCAAGATGGTGTTGGGCGCGCTGCGTTCGGCGCTTTCGGCGAAACTGCGCGATGGCGAATTGCGCGTGGTGCGAGCGTTCGATCTGCCCGACCACAAAACCAAAAACATGGTCGGCGTGCTGGGTCGCTTGAACACCAAGAAGACGGTGCTCGTGGTCGAAGCAGGTGAGAACACGAACCTCGAGCGCGGCGCACGCAACTTGAAAGGCGTGAAGCTGGTCGTGACGAAGGATGTAACGGTGTACGATCTGCTGAAGTATCAGGAAGTGCTGCTGAGCGAAGGCGCAGCGCGCAAACTATCGGAGGTGTTGGCGTAATGACGGTTTACGATGTGATCCGCCGTCCGCTGATCACCGAAAAAGGCCATGCGAAGCGCGAAAACGAGCGCACGCTCTGCTTTGAAGTGCATCCGGAAGCGAACAAGATTCAGATCAAACAGGCGGTGGAGACGGTCTTTCGCGTGAAAGTGGCGGAAGTGCGGACCAGTAACTTCGCCGGGAAGTTGCGGCGGCGCGGGCGATTTTCGGGCTATGCGTCGGACTGGAAGAAGGCCTACGTGCGCCTGGCTGAAGGCCAGAAGATTCCGGAGTACGCGGAGATTTAAAGGATGCCGATCAAGAATTTTAAACCGGTCACGCCAACACGGCGCTTCCAGACGTATCTCACGCGCGAAGATATCACCAAAGATCAGCCGGAGAAATCGCTCGTCGAAGGAAAGAAGCGTAGCGGCGGGCGCGATGCGCGGGGGCGGATTTCGAGCCGCTTCATCGGCGGCGGCGCGAAGAAAGCCTACCGCATTATCGATTTCAAGCGGGACAAAGAAGGTGTCGTGGCACAGGTGGCGGCGATCGAATACGATCCCAACCGCTCGGCCCGCATCGCGCTGCTGCATTACAGCGATGGCGAGAAGCGTTACATTATCTGCCCGGTCGGGTTGGAAGTGGGTCGCAAAGTGAGTTCGGGTCCTGAGGCGGATATTCTCGTCGGCAACGCGCTGCCGCTGAAGAACATTCCGGCGGGTACCGTGGTGCACAACATTGAATTGCGGCCGGGTAAAGGCGGGCAGATGGCGCGCTCGGCGGGCGCGCAGGCGCAACTGATTTCGAAAGAAGGCGGAATTGCACTGTTGAAATTACCGTCGGGCGAAGTGCGTAAGGTGCCGGTCGAGTGCATGGCGACAGTGGGACAGGTCGGCAACGTGGAGCATGAGAACGTATCGCTCGGCAAAGCGGGCCGCTCGCGCTGGCTCGGCAAGCGGCCGCACAACCGCGGTGTGACGATGAATCCGGTCGATCACCCGCATGGCGGCGGCGAAGGCAAGACTTCGGGAGGCCGGCATCCGGTGACTCCGTGGGGCCAGCCGACGCGCGGTTTCAAAACCAGAAACAACAAGAGAACCGACCGGTGGATCGTGACTAGAAAGGCTAAGAAACGGTAATGAGCCGATCACTTAAAAAAGGACCGTTTACCGACGACCACTTACTCAAAAAAGTGGCGACGTTGAATACGAACAATCAGAAAACCGTGGTGCGGACATGGTCGCGCCGCTCGACGATTGTACCGGATTTCATCGGCCATACGCTCGCCGTGCATAACGGCAAGAAGTTCATTCCAGTATATGTGACCGAGAACATGGTCGGGCACAAGCTCGGTGAGTTTTCGCCGACGCGGACGTTTAAGGGTCACGCGGCGAAATCGACGGAAAAGGCGGCGCGGTAATGGCGGAAACAGCGGAAAGCGTGGCAAGAGCGGAAGCGCGCTATGTGCGTGTTTCGCCGCAGAAAGCGCGCCTGGTCGTGGACATGATCCGCGGGCAGCAGGTGGGCGACGCACGCCACATCCTGAGCGCCGTCAATAAGCGCATTGCCCCAGCCGTGCAAAAAGTGCTGCAGTCGGCGATAGCGAATGCCGGAAACTTGAACGAAGACGTGGACGAGGATCGGCTGTTCGTAAGTGAAGCTTACGTCAACGAGGGGCCGCGGCAGAAGCGCATCCGCCCCGCTCCGATGGGACGGGCGTACCGGTATCAGCGGCGCACTTCGCATATTGTCGTGAAGCTCGGCGAGCGCGAAGCGGAAGCAGAGGAAGAGTAGGTTAACGGAAGAATGAACCCGCGGTTCTCAGCGAGGTGAAGACATAAACAATGGGACAAAAAGTACATCCGTACGGGTTTCGCCTCGGCGTAACGAAGAACTGGCGCTCGCGCTGGTTTGCCAAGCAGGACTATTCGAAGCTGCTGCACGAAGATCTCGAACTCAAGGAATCGCTGCTGGCGCGTTTGAAAGCGGCAGGCGTGAGCTCGATCGAGGTCGACCGGCCGGGCAACAAGCTGCGCATCACGATCCGCACCTCGCGTCCGGGCATTATCATCGGCCGCAAGGGCGCCGAGATCGAGAAGCTCAAAGGCGATCTGGCGCAGAAGACGAAACGCGAAGTTTTTATCGATATCCAAGAGGTGCACCGGCCGGAGCTCGATGCACAGCTCGTTTCGGAATCCATCGCGCTGCAGCTCGAAAAGCGTGTCGCGTTCCGCCGCGCCATGCGCAAGGCGGTCGATTCGGCGCTGCGCTTTGGCTGCAAAGGGATTAAGGTACGCGTTTCGGGGCGCCTAAACGGTGCGGAAATTGCGCGTAGCGAGTGGTATCTGCAGGGGCAGCTTCCGCTGCACACGCTGCGCGCCGATATCGATTACGGCTTCAGCCAGGCGTATACCACGTATGGCGTGATTGGTGTCAAGGTTTGGGTTTATAAAGGCGAAGTGATCGAAGGCGGCAACCGCCAAAGGAATTCGCTGCGCAATGAAGGCGAGCCGCGGCGGCGGCGCCGTGAGGAGCGCGGCGGGTTCGAGCGCCGTCCGCAAACGCAGGTAGCGATGGGCGAAGCGCCGGCGGGTCCGGTGGTGCAGCAGGCTCCAGGTGAACTGCCGCATCCGGCTGCCGCGCCGGTGATTCCACCCATGTCGGCGCCGGTGGCTCCAAGCTGGAAGCAGAATCCGGAGTCGAGTCCGCAGGGTGCGCAGCGAATGGAACAGGGGAGCCCGCAGGCATCCCCGGCGGCGGAGAAGCCCGAAGGCGAGACAACAGAAGGGAAGAACGAGTAACTTATGTTGATGCCGAAAAAAGTCAAGTTCCGCAAGCAGCAGCGCGGGCGCATGACCGGCAAAGCCTGGCGCGGCTCCTCGCTCTCGTTCGGCGAATTCGGACTGAAGGCGCTCGAATGCGGCTGGGTAACGAACCGCCAGATCGAAGCGGCGCGTATCGCCATGACGCGTTTTATCAAGCGCGGCGGCAAAGTTTGGATTCGTGTGTTTCCGGATAAGCCGATCACGAAAAAACCGCCGGAGACACGTATGGGTAAAGGTAAGGGCGCGCCGGAGGCTTGGGTAGCGGTCGTCAGGCCGGGCAAGATGTTATTCGAAATGGAAGGCGTGGCGCAGAGTGTGGCGGAAGAGGCTATGCGACTGGCGGCCGCCAAGATTTCGGTCCCGACGAAGTTCGTTTCGCGGACGCAGGCCGAGAACGTGAAGGCAACCGCATGAAGGCAGACAAGGTTCGCAACATGGATCTGGGCGAGATCGAGCGCGAGGCGCAGGAGGGTCAGGAACAGTTGTTCCGGCTGCGTTTCCAGATGGGCATGGGCCAGCTCGAAGGATTAAAGAAGTACCGCGGTTTGCGCAAGGACCGTGCGCGTTTGCTGACGATTGCAGCGGAGAAGCGCGCTGCGGGCGAAACGCTGAAAGCAGCGCCGGCGAAGAAGGCCGCGAAAGGGAAGAAGTAAGCGATGGCGCAGGTAGCAGCAGGCGAAACGACGGAAAAGCGCGGCCATAAAAACGAGAAGGTCGGGGAAGTGGTTTCCACGAAGATGGCCAAGACCATCGTGGTGGAAGTGACACGGCGCGTTCCGCATCCGGTTTATAAGCGGATCGTGAACAAACGGAAAAAGTTCTACGCGCACGATGAGCAGCAGACGGCGCAGGTAGGCGATGTGGTGCGGATCATCGAGTGCCGCCCGCTGAGCCGTTTGAAACGCTGGCAGTTAGGTGCGGTGCTGCGCAAAGCCGTGCAGGTGGGCGTAGAGCATCCGGCCCTGACGGAAAACGCCGACACGCGCGAAAAGAAGACGGTGAAGAAGGGTAAATAGGGCCGAAAACGCGTTAAAGGGATGAGCCCGCGTTTTATCAGCGCGGCGAAGATTTCATAGGAGATGAGCCCGCGTTTTATCAGCGCGGCGAAGACTCAGTGGAGATGAGCCCGCGACCGATGTTAAATTTCGCCTCGCTGAGAGGCGCGGGCTCAATGGCGAGCGGCGAAGACTCAATGGAGAAACGAACATGATTGGCATGCGAACGATCTTGGAGGTGGCCGATAATAGCGGTGCGCGCAAGCTGCAGTGCATTTTGCCGCGCGGCGGCGATCTCGGGTTGCGCGCGGGTCTGGGCGACGTGATTACGGCCAGCGTGAAGGAGGCCGCGCCCGATTCCAACATCAAGAAGGGCAAAGTCGTGCGTTGTGTGGTGGTGCGCATGCGTAAAGAGACGCGGCGCAAGGACGGCACTTACATCCGCTTCGATTCGAACGCGGCGGTGCTGATCAACGAAGTAGGCGAGCCGGTGGGAACACGCGTTTTCGGGCCGGTGGCGCGCGAGCTGCGCGACAAGCGCTTCATGAAAATCGTTTCGCTCGCGCCGGAGGTCATCTAAAGTTATGCCGAAAGCAGCCTATCAACGGCGGCAACAGAAAGGCGAGCGCAAGCAGCACTCGATCAGGATCAAGAAAGACGATCTGGTGCGCGTGATCGCCGGGCGCGATAAAGGAAAGACGGGCAAGGTGCTCGAAGTGGATCGTTTCGAACGCAAAGTAACCGTGGATGGCGTTTCGATTGTGAAGCGACACACGCGTCCGAATCCGTCGAAGCAGATCAAGGGCGGCGTGGCCGAAAAACCGATGCCGATCGATGTGTCGAACGTGATGCTGTTGACCTCCGGCGGTATCCCGACGCGAGTCGGCTACAAAGTCGAGACGGTTGGCGGGCGTGTGCGTCGGACGCGGGTGGCGCGTAAGAGCGGGGAAACGCTCGATAAGAAGTAGGCGCGGCGAAATACTAGATAAGAAATATGGTTGTTTGAGGCCGTTTGGAATCGGCCAAAGAAGAGAAGATGGCAAAAGACAGCGGAAAAGAGACACCCAAAAAAGCCGGTGCCGCCAAGCCGGCGGCAGGCGAGAAGAAGCCGCGCGCGGCCAAAGGTGCACAGGCAGAAGCAGCCCCGGCCGAAAAATCGGCTGCACCGAAGTCGCAGAGCGGAAAGGCGCGCTTACGCGAGCACTACAACAAAAGCGTAATCGCGGCGCTCAAGAAGGACTTCAATTACAAGAACCCGATGGCCGTGCCCAGGATTGAAAAAGTTTCGATCAACATCGGCCTCGGCGAAGCGACTGCAAACAGCAAGCTGATGGATGGCGCGGTGAATGAGCTGGCGGCGATTTCGGGGCAGAAGCCGGTCGTCACGAAAGCGAAGAAATCCATTGCAGCCTTCAAGCTGCGCGAAGGCATGGCGATCGGCTGCATGGTGACGCTGCGCGGCGATCGTATGTACGAGTTTTTGGATCGTCTGATGAATGTCGCTCTGCCGCGCGTACGCGACTTCCGCGGAGTATCTTCAAAATCGTTCGACGGGCGCGGTAATTACACGCTCGGGTTGAAAGATCAGTTGATTTTTCCCGAGATCGACTACAACAAGGTCGAAAAGACCAAGGGTATGAATGTCTCCATTACGACCACGGCGAGGACGGACGCCGAGGGTCTGGCGCTGCTGCGCCACATGGGGATGCCGTTCCGTCAGTAGAGAATAGAAGGAATTCAAAGAATTCATGGCGACAACTGCACAGATCGCAAAAGAAGAGAAGAAGCAGGCGGCACGCGTGCGTGCGCGCAAAGCCGGAACGACGGCGAAATTTCCGACGCGCATCCGCCATCGCTGCAAGAACTGCGGCCGGCCGCGCGGGTTCCTGCGCAAGTTCTCGCTCTGCCGGATCTGTTTCCGCAAGTTTGCGCTTGCCGGCGAGATTCCAGGCGTAACGAAAGCGAGCTGGTAGAGGAGCAACATGACAGCAGACCCCATTGCCGATATGCTGACGCGCGTGCGCAACGCGCTGATCGCCCGCCACGCCAAGGTAGATGTGCCGGCTTCGCGGCTGAAAAACGAATTGGCCCGCATCCTGCGCGAAGAGGGCTATATCCTCAATTACAAGCTGACCGAAGAAGGCGCGAAGAAGTACATCCGCCTGTATCTGAAATACACGCCGGCGAATCTGCCGGTGATTTCGCGGATCGAGCGTGTGTCGCGCCCGGGCTGCCGCGTCTATGTGGGCAGCAAGGAGATCCCGCGCGTGCTCGGCGGGTTGGGAATTAACATTTTGACCACTCCCAAAGGAGTGATGACAGGCGGAACCGCGCGCAAGGAAGGCGTGGGCGGCGAAGTGCTCTGTCAGATTTGGTAGGCGAACGATGTCACGAGTAGGAAAAAAGCCCATTCCCCTGCCGAAGGGAGTCAAAATTCAGATCGGCAACGAACTCGCGGTCGAGGGGCCGAAGGGTAAGTTGACGGTTCCGATTCCGGCCGGCGTGAAGATCGAACAGCGCGACGGTCATCTCGAGCTCGTGCGCGAGAGCGATCAGTATGCGGCGCTGCATGGCCTGACGCGCGCGCTGGCCGCGAACGCGGTGCAGGGTGTCTCGAGCGGTTTCACACGCGAGCTCGACATCGTCGGCACCGGTTACCGCGCCGATGTGAAGGGCAATGTGGCAACCTTTACGCTCGGCTATTCACATCCGATCGAGTTTTTGCTGCCGAAAGGCGTGGACCTGAAGATCGATAAACAAACGCACCTGGTGCTTACCGGCTACGACCGGCAGGTGGTGGGAGAGGTGGCGGCGCAGATCCGGTCGCTGCGCCCGCCCGATCCGTATAAGAACAAGGGCGTCCGTTACACCGGTGAAGTGCTGCGTAAGAAAGCCGGTAAGACCGGCGCAGGAGGCAAGTAAGCGATGGCGCGCGATACCAGAAGAGACATACGCACACGCATTCACAAGCGCATTCGCTCGCGCGTGGCGGGAACGCCCGAGCGGCCGCGCCTGGCTGTCTTCCGCAGCGTGAATCACATTTATGCGCAGGTGATCGACGATGGTCAGGGCCATACGCTCGTCTCTGCGGCTTCGACCGAAAAAGACGTGCGCGGCAAGGGCGGCAATGTGGAAGGCGCGAAGCTGATCGGTAAAAAAGTTGCCGAGCGCGCCAAGGAGAAGGGCATCAGCAAAGTGGTTTTCGATCGCGGCGGCTATCAGTATCACGGCCGCGTGAAAGCGCTGGCGGATGCAGCCCGTCAAGCGGGTCTGGAGTTCTAATCGAATGGCAGTGAATGGAAGTGCCAAGCGTGTCGACACGCACAACCTGAACCTGAAAGAACAGGTGGTCAGCATCAACCGCGTGACGAAAGTCGTCAAGGGCGGTAAGAATATGAGCTTTTCGGCGCTGGTCGTAGTCGGTGACCCGGCGGCGAAGGTGGTCGGCTTCGGAACCGGCAAAGCCAAAGAAGTTCCCTCGGCCATCAAGAAAGGCATCGAAGCGGCGAAGAAGAATCTGCGTAAGGTGAACGTACTCGAGACGACGATCCGTCACCCCGTCCTCGGACGCTTCGGTAGCGGGCTCGTGCTCTTGAAGCCGGCGCCTGCCGGAACCGGCGTGATTGCCGGCGGTCCGGTGCGCGCGGTCATTCAGGCAGTCGGTATTCCGAACGTACTCACCAAATCGATCGGCTCGCACAACGCCCACAACGTTGTGAAGGCGACTATCGATGCGCTCGAGCAGCTCTCGGATAAGAACGCGGTCGCGGAGATGCGCGGGCTCCCGATCGAGAAACTTTAAAAGGTACACGCGATGGCGAACGAAGGCAAAATCAAAATCAAATTGGTGCGCAGCCCGATCTGCACGCCGCAAAAACACAAGGATATCGTCCGCTCGCTCGGTCTTCATAAGATCAATCGCGTGGTCGAGCGGCCCGATACGCCGTCCTTTCGCGGCATGGTGAAAAAGGTGCCGCATCTGCTCGAGATAGTCCAGGATTGAGAGATGAATTTAAGTAATCTGCGGCCTCCCAAGGGCCAGAAGCACAAAAAACAGCGCATCGGGCAGGGCATGGGCTCGGGTCGTGGCAAATATTCCGGCCGCGGCGCCAAAGGCGCCAAATCGATTTCGGGCTACAGCAAGATGCGCGGCTTTGAAGGCGGACAAATGCCTTTGCACCGCCGCCTGCCCAAGCGCGGCTTTACGAATATCTTCAAAAAAGAGTACGCGATTCTGAACGTCGGCGCGCTCGACAAACTCGCAGGCGATTCGTTTACGCCCGATTCGCTGGTCGCTGCCGGTGTGGTTAAAAAGCTCGGCCACGGGTTGAAAATTCTGGGCAATGGCGAACTCACCCGCAAGATCACGGTTGAGGCGCATGTATACTCAAAATCCGCCCTCGACAAGATTCAAAAAGCCGGCGGCACTGCGAATGTCGTAATCAAGCCGGCAGCTGCCCGGGAAACGGAAAAGTAAAACCGGCGCGCCACTTGTGGCGTGCAGTTATCAGACATGCAAAAGTTCTTTGAAGCGCTCGCGAACGTCTTCCGGATTCCGGATCTCCGGAAGCGTGTCCTCTTCACGTTGGCACTGCTCGCCGTCTATCGCATCGGCGCCTACATTCCCACGCCCGGCATCGATACCAACCGGTTCGAGGATTTCTTCACGCGAAATGCGGCGGGGGGATTTCTCGGCTACTTCGATCTGTTCAGTGGCGGCATGCTGCGCCGCATGACGATCTTCGCCCTCGGCATTACGCCGTACATTACGGCATCCATCATTCTGCAGTTGCTCACAGTCGTCATACCGACGCTCGACAAACTGCAGAAGGAAGGCGAACTGGGCCGCCGCAAAATCACGCAATGGACGCGCTATCTGACCGTGGCGCTCGCCATCATCCAGTCCATCGGTATCGCCTTCGCGCTGCAGAACTCGGAAGGCAATTTCGTCCTGAATCCGGGCTTCATGTTCCTCTTCATGACGACGCTGACCTTTACCGCGGGCTCGGCGTTCATCATGTGGCTGGGCGAGCAGATTACCGATCGCGGCATTGGTAACGGCATGTCGCTGATCATCTTCGTCGGCATCATCATCGGCCTGCCGAGCGCGATTCAGAATATCTACACAAACACCTTCGTGACGCATCAGTGGCCGGTGCCGCAGATGGTCGTCATTATCGCGCTGATGATCGCAGTGGTCGGGTTTATCGTCCTGGTTGAACGCGGCGAACGCCGTATTCCGGTTCAGTATGCCAAGCGCGTCATCGGACGCCGCATGATGGGCGGGCAGTCCACGCATCTGCCGCTCAAAGTAAATGCCGGCGGAGTAATTCCGATCATCTTCGCCGCCTCGCTGCTGGCGCTCCCGCAAACGGCACTGCAGTTCCCAGTGGTCAAAAACAGTCCCTGGCTGAACCGGATGTTCGGAGCGCTGGGCGGCGCCGAGCCGCTGTATTACCTGGCGTTCGTATTGCTGATCGTCTTTTTCTGCTTCTTTTACGTTTCGATCATCTTCAATCCGAATGAAGCGGCTGACAATATGCGCAAGTACGGAGGCTTCATTCCCGGCATCCGTCCCGGTAAGAACACCGCCGAATACATGGACAAGATCCTTTCCAAAATCACGGTCGTAGGCGGTCTGTATCTCGGAATTCTCGCATTGCTGCCGCAGATCATGATTCAGGGTATCCGGCTGCAGCATCTGCCGGTAGTCGGCAACTTTATCGATGCGCATTTTCCGCGCTGGCTGCTGGACGGCCTCGGCGTCACGTTCTATTTCGGCGGCACCTCGCTTCTGATCGTTGTCGGCGTCGCCATGGACACCGTGAATCAGATTGAGGCGCAGCTCATCATGCGGCACTACGAAGGTTTTACCCCGCGCTCCGGACGAGTCCGCGGAAGGCGTGGCTAGCGTTTGTCTCCAGATAGCAGCTTGCGTCCCGCGAATCCAGCTCTGGGCCCGGCCGTCGTTATTCTTTTCGGCTCACCCGGCTCCGGGAAAGGAACGCAGGCCAAGCTGCTGAAGCGCTGCCTGGCCGGCCCACATGTCTCGACCGGCGACATGCTGCGGAACCACATCGGGTTGGGCGATGAAATCGGCGCGAAATCGGAGCGCCTGATCAAAAGCGGGAAGCTGGTGCCGGACGATTTGGTGAACCGTCTGGTCAAAGAGCGCCTTGGCGAAGGAGATGCGAAGCAAAACGGCGCAATTCTGGATGGATACCCCAGAACGCGCAACCAGGCTTCCGTGCTGGTAGATTTGCTGGGCGGAATTGGGTACCGGGCGGTCGTGGTACACTTAGTGGTTGACTACGAGAAAATCGTAGCCCGTCTGAGCGGCCGCCGTCAGTGTCCTGTCTGTGGAACCCTTTATAGCTTAGCGACGAATCCGCCGCGCGTTGCCGGTCATTGCGATCGTGACGGAGCGGTCCTGGTGACGCGCGAGGATGATCGTGAATCGGTGATCCGTGAGCGGTTGGCGGAGTATGACCGGCAGACTGTGCCCGTGCTTAACTACTTCCGCGAGGCGGGCGTGCCCAAGCTGGAGATTGAGGCGGGGGAAGCAGGACCGGAGGAGATCGTACAGAATATCTGCCGGTCTCTGGAGCAAGCCGGGTTCATAGACGCGGCTTTGAAGAAGAGTTAGGTCGAGTGATTGTGCGTCGGAGTACGGTCGAGCTGGAAAAATTGCGCCGGAGCGGATTACTGGTCTACCAGATCCTGCAGGATTTGAAAGCCATGGTGGCGGAAGGCGTCACCACGCAGGACCTGGAAGTGGCAACGGCCAGGATGATTGCCGATGCAGGCGCCAAGCCGGCCTTCAAGGGCTATTATTCGCAGGCGGCGGGCACGAAGTTTCCCTTTGCGCTCTGCGCCTCCGTGAACGAGGAAGTGGTGCACGGCATGCCGTCTCCAAAGCGCAAGTTGAAGGCAGGCGATATCATCTCGCTCGATACCGGCGTCCAGCTCGACGGCTATTACGGTGATTCGGCTGTTACGGTAGCCGTCGGTCAAGTGAACGATTCGGTGAAGCGGCTGCTGAAGGTCACCGAAGAAAGTTTGGAGTTGGCGATTGATCGGGTGCGAGCCGGTAACCGCCTGTTTGATGTTTGCGGCACGGTGGAAAAATACGTGACTTCGAACGGTTTTTCGATCGTTCGTGAGTTCGTGGGACACGGGATCGGGACTTCGCTGCACGAGGAGCCGCAGATTCCCAATTATGTGGACCGGCGCGGAGAAAATCCGCGGCTGAAACCGGGCATGGTGCTGGCTATCGAGCCGATGGTAAACGCCGGCAAGCCGGACACCAAGGTTCTCTCCGATAAATGGACGGCAGTCGCCAAAGACGGTTCGTATTCTGCGCACTTCGAGCATATGGTGGCCGTAACGGATAATGGGCCGTGGGTTTTATCTCGGCCGTGAACTGCGTTGGAGACGGATTGACGAAGGGCCAAATTTAGGATGAGCCCGCGTTTTTGAGCGTGGCGAAGATTGGGACGAAGGTATGAAAGTTCGAGCATCAGTCAAAAAGCTGTGTGATAAGTGCAAGGTGATCCATCGCCACGGCGTTGTGCGCGTCATCTGCACCAATCCGAAGCACAAGCAGCGGCAAGGTTAAAAGGAAGAGCATATGGCGCGTATTGCAGGCGTGGATTTACCCGCCAGAAAACGGGCAGCGATCGGGCTGACCTACATCTACGGCATCGGCCGGACCCGTGCGCTTTCCCTTCTGCACCGGGCGCAAGTCGATCCGGAAAAGAAGGTGAGCGATCTTTCGGAAGAGGAAGTCAACCATCTCCGCAACCTGATTGAAGGCGAAGGAGCAATCGAAGGCGACCTGCGTAAGGAAGTCTCGATGAACATCAAGCGGCTGATGGAGATGGGCTCGTATCGCGGGCTGCGACACCGCCGCGGACTGCCGGCGCGCGGCCAGCGCACGCACACCAATGCACGCACGCGCAAAGGTCCGCGTAAAGGCACGATAGCGAATAAGAAGAAGGCGACCTCGAAAACGTAATGGCGAAAGCACCGGCGAAGACGACCAAGAAGAAGTCGTTCAAGAAAAAAGAGAAGAAGAACGTTCCGTTCGGAATGGTGCATGTGCAGGCGTCGTTTAATAACACGATCGTCACCTTTACCGATCCGCTCGGCAACGTGCTCGCCTGGTCGAGCTCGGGTTCGCTCGGCTTCCGCGGCTCGCGCAAGGGCACGCCCTTCGCCGCCCAACAGGCCTCGCTGACTGCTGCCAATAAAGCGAAGGAGGCGGGCCTGCGTTCTGTCGATGTCCGCGTGGCCGGCCCCGGCAGCGGGCGCGAATCGGCTGTCCGGGCATTATCCACTGCTGGAATCGAGGTTCGTTCCATCAAGGACGTAACGCCGATTCCGCACAACGGCTGCCGGCCGCCCAAAAAGCGTAGAGTGTAGTTCTTGGAATATCAATCGCTTCATTCAGAGCCATGAGCGAAGCGATTGGTGGGTTGAGTTGATATTTAAGCGGGAAGAAGGCGAGCCAGCCGTAAACCGCACCTTGAGATGAGCCCGTGCATTATCAGCGAGGCGAAGACTCAAGAAATCGATCTTGAGGAGGTCATTCATTGGCACGTTATAGTGGCCCCGTTTGCCGGCTCTGCCGTCGCGAGGGTATGAAGTTATTTCTGAAGGGCGAGCGTTGTCACAGCGAAAAGTGTGCCATCGAAAAGCGCAACTTTGCCCCCGGCCAGCATGGCAAGGATAAAAAGGCCAAGATCGTCGGCTACGGTCTGCAGCTTCGTGAAAAGCAGAAAGCCCGCCGTTACTACCAGGTTCTTGAAGGCCAGTTCCGGAATCTTTACGAGAAAGCGGTGAATCAAAAAGGTATCACCGGCGAGCTGATGCTCTCAATGCTCGAGCGCCGTCTCGACAATGTGGTGTACCGCATGGGTTTGGCCACTAGCCGCGCCCAGGGCCGCCAGGTGGTCCGCCACGGGCATGTCACCGTGAACGGCCGTAAAGTAAACATTCCGTCCTACACCGTGAAGCTTGGTGACGTCGTCGAAATCCGCGAAAGCAGTCGCAACAATGCCAGCATTCTGGCTGCGCGCGATGCGACGGCGCACACGCCCAGCCCGGCCTGGCTCGAAGTCGATCGCGATGCGCTGCGGGCTCGTGTGCTGCAGCAGCCGAAGCGCGAGGAATTGGTCCAGATTCAGTTGAACGAGCAGCTTATCGTCGAGTTGTACTCGAAGTAAAGTTTTCAAAGGATTCAGACAAGAAAGGATGAGCCCGCGTTTTCAGCGAGGTGAAGATTCAAGCAATGTTTAAAGGATTCCAGAAGCCCAAGCGCCTGGTGGCGAATACCGAAACGCTCACCGAACGCTTTGGTCAATTCACTGCGCAGCCTTTCGAGCGTGGATTCGGGTCCACCATCGGCACCGGTCTGCGCCGTGTTCTGCTGAGCTCGATTGAGGGCGCAGCCATTACGGGCGTACGCATCGAAGGCGTATCGCACGAATTCAGTCCCATCCCCGGCGTGGTCGAGGACGCCACCGACATCATCCTGAACCTCAAGCAGGTTCCGTTCAAGATGATGGGTGAGGGTCTCAAGATCGCCCGCCTGCGCGTGGAAACACCGGGCGAAGTGATGAGCAGCCAGATCGAAACCGACGCCGATGTCGAAGTGCTCGATCGCAACCTGCACATCGCGACCGTCGGTGAGGGCGGCAAGCTCGATATTGAAATGCGCATCAAGAGTGGCCGCGGCTATGTGTCCGCGGACCGTAATTACGACGAAGATCTGCCGATCGGCTACATTCCGATCGATTCGGTCCACTCGCCCGTACGCAAAGTGAATTACAGCGTGGAAGCTGCGCGTCTCGGCCAGAACACCGATTACGACAAGCTCACGATCGAAGTCTGGACCAACGGCGCGATTTCTCCGCAGGATGCCATCGGCCAGGCGTCGAAACTCCTCAAAGATCACATGACGATCTTCATCAACTTCGAGGAAACACCCGAAGTGACGGAAGAGCCCGCAGAGCGCGCCATCAACCAGATGAATGAAGTGCTCAACCGATCGGTGGAAGAGCTCGAGCTCAGCGTTCGCTCCTACAACTGCCTTAAGAACGCGAATATTCAGACCATCGGCGATCTGGTGCAGCGCAGCGAATCCGAAATGCTGCGCACCAAGAACTTCGGCCGCAAGTCGCTCAATGAAATCAAAGAAATTCTCTCGGGTCTCGGCCTTTCCTTCGGCATGAAGTTCGATAGCTCGGGACGCCTGGTTGGCGGCGCACCGGCTCCATCAACCTCCGACTACGGCAACGACAACTACGCGGGATTGGACGAGTAGCTCATGCGCCACGGCAAAGCGGGAGTTAAACTCAAACGCGATATCAGCGGCAGGCGCGCCCTGCTGCGCGGTCTCGTGACCAATGTCATCGAAGAGGAGCGCATTACGACCACGGTTCCCAAAGCGAAAGCCGCACGGCCACTGGTCGAAAAGATGATCACGCTCGCTAAGGAAGACAATCTGCATGCGCGCCGTCAGGCCGCAGCTTTCTTGGTGACGAAGGAAGCCGTTGAGAAGCTGTTTGACAAACTCGGCCCGCGCTTTCATCAGCGCGACGGCGGTTACACGCGCATCGTGAAGCTCGGCTGGCGTAAAGGCGACGGCGCAGAAACCGCCAAGCTCGAGCTGGTCGGGTCCGAGCTGGTCAAGCGTGCCGCCGAGCGCGCTGCCCGCCGCGAAGAACGCCTCAAGCAATTGCGCGGCGGCGAAACCGAAGAAGGCGAAAAGTAGATCGCAACTTGTAAGCAAACATAAGGCCCGTGGCGCTCGCATGCGCTGCGGGCCTTTTTCGTTTTTCATACCATCGGTATGTGAATCGCAGAGAATTTCTGCTCGCATCGGCTGCTTTCCATACGCCTTTGCTTGCGCTCGATGAGCATCCCGTTCGCCTCTCACTCGATCCGGCTCGCAAGCTGGGCCCAATCCCTCCTGACTTTATCGGCCTCGGCTACGAGATCTCGTCCGTCGCCGCAGGTATTTTCAGCGCCGATCGCCATGACTACGTGGCGCTCGTCAAAAAGCTTGGCTCGAACGGCGTGATCCGCATCGGCGGAAATACTTCAGACGATGCATTCTTCCGCGCACAGGGCCGCTCCGTTTCCGCGCCGAAGGGAACCATCGTGAACGGCGACAATCTACGGCAGCTCGGCGCGTTTCTCGCTGCCACCCGATGGAAGCTGATTTGGGGGTTGAATCTCGGCAGCGGCACAGTTGCCCAGGCCGTCGAGGAGGCCAAAGCCGTATCCAGTGCGGCGAAGGATAATCTGCTGGCTTTCGAAATCGGCAACGAACCGGATCTGTTCGGACGCGGAACATCCCACCGTCCGTCGAACTACAGCTATCAAGACTATCTGCGCGAGTACCGGACGTATAAAACTGCCATTCGGCGCGAACTTCCCGGCGCGTCTTTTGCGGGTCCCGATGCGGCGAGCGCCACCGATTGGGTGACGCGCTTCGCCGCCGATGAAGGCCGCGACCTGGTGCTGCTGACGCATCATTACTATCGCGAGTGCGCCAAACCTTCCAGCACAATTGAAAAGCTCTTGGGCCCCGATCCAAAACTCGCCCCGCAACTGCAAGAGCTGAGAACCGCCGCGCGCGCCACGCACGTGCCGTACCGCATTTGTGAAGTGAATTCGTTTTGCGGCGGCGGCAAGCCCGGCGTGAGTGATACGCTCGCTTCCGCCCTCTGGGTCTTGGATTATATGTTCACCTTGGCGTGGGCCGGCGCGGCGGGTGTGAATATCGAAACCGGCGTCAATCAACTCGGCTGGATGAGCTGGTATTCGCCGCTGATTACAGACAATAGTGGGAACGTCTTTACCCGCCCTGAATTCAGCGGCATGCTTGCCTTTGCGTATGCAAGC
>DATBGM010000031.1:0-9724 GCA_036557945.1 Bryobacteraceae bacterium
GGTTTTCAGATCCAGAATCTCTTCCGCAAGAGTAGGGGTAGCAAGCATAACAAAAAGCCCGTTACTTTGATGGTAACGGGCTTTGATTTGTTGCGGGAACTGAGGGTACCCCCCGGGCCGGGCGGTGCCCCGCCCGGCTTCCCACCTAGCGATTAGAACGTCAGCTTCAGCGCCAGCGTGATCTGACGCGGATTGCTCGAGAAACCCTGGCTCCACTGCTGGAATACCGTGGTTCCCGGCGTAATCGTGTTGCGTGCAAGCTGGCCAAGCGCGCTGCCCGCCGCGTATCCGCCGCCACCCGTGGGGGCGCCGAACGCGCCGGCATCGTTCAGGTATCCGCCCGTGTACTGGGCATGATTGAAGATGTTGGTGGCCCGGGCCGAAACTTCCAGGTGGAAGCGCTCGGTCAGGCTGAACCGCTTCAGCAGCGTGAGGTCGATATTGTTGATCGGGTTGAGGCTCAGGAGGCTGCGTCCGGCATCGGCCAGCGTGCCCCTGGGAGCTGCAATGTAGCGCGCCGTCGGATCGTTCACCAGGTAACCGACCACGTCGCCCGCGCTGTTGGTGAGCGCAGTCGTAGCGGAACCCAGGTTCGCGTTTCCGGAGCCGTTGATGATCACGCGGTCGGGAGCGCTATCGCCGTTCAGGTTCGAATCAACCGCGCTCTGCGTCGTGACATGCTGGCCCGACTGATAGATGTAGACGGGCACAACTTCCCAGTTCCCCACCAGGTTCTTCATAAACCAGTTGCGGTTCTTGAAGTACGGCACATCATACATCGCCTGCAGCACAACCCGGTGCCGGTAATCGAGCAGCGATGAAGCGCGCTCGCTGCGCAGGTTCTGAAAATCCTGCGGGCGGCGCGGTGCGAGCACTGTCGAGTTCAGCGCATCCGTCGAGTCGTCGATGTTATGGCTCCAGGTATACGAACCCTGGAACTGCAAGCCGTTCGCAAAGCGCCGGCTCAACTGGTTCGACCAGCCGTGATAGGTTGAATTGCCCTGCGGCATGAAGGCCGTGATCGGATTGGTAAATCCTCCGTTGGCCCAGGCCGGCACAATGTTGCCGCCGTTGTCCAGCGCATTTTGCAGCGTGGTGAGCGTATTCGTGAGTCCGTTCAGCGTCGCCGCCGAAGGCATGGAGTAGAACAGCGGCAGCGCATTCGAGGCATTCACGATACCCTGCACGTTGATCTGGTTTTGAATCGGCAGAAACAGTCCGCGTGTCCCGAGATAACGGGTCTCGAACACGTAATTATTCGCGAACTGATGCTGGATGCCAAAGTTCCAGGTAATCGCTTCCGGCCGCTTCTGATCGGGAATCCAGCCGCTGGTCAGTGCACGCGCTTCAGCGCCCTGCGGAGGAGCCACCGAAGCACTCGGCGGAATGGCGCCGCTACCCAGGAAGTTTGAACCGCTGGTACCGGTGACGTCCAGCGTCGCGCTGAGCTGCGGAGGCAGGCTTAACGTACCGAGATTGTCGTACAGTACGTCATACGTGAGCCCGAATCCGGCGCGGATCGAAGTCTTACCGCTCGTGCCTGGCGAGTAAGCCAGGCCGACGCGCGGCATGAAGTTCGTGCCCTGCGTGCGCGGAGAACGGAAGTCGATTAAGCCCGGCACGCTGGCGCTGGCATTGAGGCTCTGAGTGTTTTCGGTCAACGGAAGCGTCAGGTATTCGTAGCGCAGGCCGAGATTGACGGTCAGGTTCGGCCGGATCTTCCAGTTATCGTTGGCGTAGAAACCGTACAACTGTTGATTCTGGTAGTAGGTCACATTGCCCAGGCCGCGCTGCGCGATTCCATCCGGCACAGTGTCGAAGAGATAGCCTTCGAGCGTGGTCCATTCGTAATCGCCGCGCGCGCGCTGCGTGAAGCTGGAAGGCGAAATCGCGCTCCAGCCATCGAAGCCGAATTTGAAGTTGTGCTCACCCTTCGTCCAGCTCACGTTGTCGGTAAGCTGGTACAGGTTTTGAATCGTGTACTGCGGCGCGTTCGGATCGGGGCCGTAGGCAGCGTTCAGCTCGAACACGTTGATGTTCGGGAACTGATCGAGCCCGGGGAAGCTCTCGTTGCCGTGAACCGGAATGTTCTGGTTCAGCCGGTTGTAGCCGAGCCGGAATTCGTTCAGCAATGTGGGCGTGAATGTGTGATATTCCGAGAGGGTCGCCAGATAGGCATTGGTCGGGTTCACGCCGAAGAAAGCAGCCGGATATCCCGTAACATCGATGGAGCCCGTGCGATTCAAAATGAAGCGCCCGCGCAGCGAGTCTTTATCCGAAATGTTGTAATCGAGCGATCCCACACCAAATTCGTTATTGGTATAGGAAGGCAGCGCCGAAGAGATCATGCCGACAGGAATGGTCGTACCGCCGACTTTCACTGCTTCGCCGTTCGGCAACGCGGAAACATCGGCCACCGAACTCGCCGTTCCGAGATATTTCTGAAACTGCGCGAGATTATTTGCGCTCACGCCGGGTATCGTGCTCAAACTTGAGTAGCCGGCCGCTGTCGGAGCAAAGTAGGCAAGCGAATTCACGCCGCCAACCGGGTTGTACTCGTAATCTCCGAAGAAGAACAGCTTGTTGCGCTTGATGGGACCGCCCAGGTTGCCGCCGAAACGATTGTTGTCGTAACGCGAATGCAGCGGCGCGCCCAGCACGGCGTTGAGATTGTCCGCGGCATTCAAATTCTTGTTCTGAAAATATTCGAAAGCCGCACCGTGGAATTCATTGGTGCCGCTCTTTACAATCTGATTAAACTGACCGCCCGAGGAGTGTCCGAAATCCGGCGAGAACTGGTTCTGCAGCACGCTGAATTCAGAAACGGCATCGTTCGGCACTGTGACGATAGGTCCCGTCACCGCCAGGCTGTTGTTGTCGATGCCTTCGATCGTGAAACTGTTGTTGGTCGGACGCTGCCCGCCTACTGACGGACCGGTGCCATAGCCCGAGCCGCCGCTGCTGGTCACGCCCGGATTCAGCAGCGAAAGGTTAATTACGCCCGAATTCGCCTGCCCGCCGCTCGCCGACGGCAGATCGGCAAGCTGTTTCGCGCTGTAGGAATTTTGTACTTGTGCGGTAGTTGTATCGATCGCGACGGCTGCTTCCGTCACTTCTACCGTTGTGCTCGCCTGCCCTAACGTTAGCGTGGCGTTTGCCGTAACAGTCTGGTTCAACTGCACATTCACACCGCTCACTTCGGATTTATTGAAGCCGCCCGCCGTGACCAGGACGCTGTAGTTGCCGATCGGCAGGTTTTCAAAGTGGTATGCACCGGCCGATGTCGTTTCCGTCGTGTTCGTAACGCCGGTGGCAAGATTCTTCGCAAGCACCGTCGCGCCAGGTATGGTCGCGCCGGACTGGTCGTAAACCGTGCCCGTAATATTTCCGCTCGTAAGCTGGGCAGCGGCCGGCAAGCTGAACATCAGCGCCAGCAAAAAGCCCAGATGAGCTTTCCAAAACTTCATGTAATTCCCTTCTCCTCAGGTTACAAATTAGTTAAATGGTATTAACTAATTCTGGTTAGCTATTCGGTTCTTTCCACCATGTAAAAACCTCAATGGAACGGCCGAAAGCAATGTTAAAGGCAATTCTTCCGCCAACTAGTACCGCGCTTTGTTTTCTGTTATTTACGTGAGCAGGAACTATGTTAGAACGGAGAAATGCCCTTCTCTCGATTCCAAATACCGGAAGAGAACCAAAAGGCTACCAGGAAGTCATTAGGCAGGAAATAGTTCCACATCAGCCGCCGAAATGCGTGCAATCACGTCAAGTGACACGGGCTTTCTTCGTCTGTTCTTCGCCCATAGCTGGCTTCGTTCCTTCATTTCCGAGATATCGCTCGAACCAGCCGCGCGCAAGGCTGGCGACCTGCTCCAAAGCGCCAGGTTCTTCGAACAGATGCGTGGCTGTCGGCACGATCACGAGCTCTTTTGTAGTCGTCATCTCATCCAGAGCTTTTTGACTCAGCGGGATGATCGGCGTATCGTTCCCACCGACAACCAGCAGCGTCGGCGCCTTCACCATCGGCAGGGCTGCTCCGGCGAGATCAGGCCGCCCGCCGCGCGAGACGATCGCTTGTATTGTTGGGCCCAGCGCCGCCGCTGCTACCAGCGCTGCCGCGGCTCCGGTGCTCGCCCCGAAGTACCCGACCGGCAAGTCCGCCAGTTCGCGAGCGATCCAACGTGTTGCGTGCTCGAGGCGTTGCGCAAGCAGATGAATGTCGAAGCGGAATTCCCGCGTCCGCAAATCGGTTTGGTCTTCTTCCGGTGTCAGTAGGTCGAGCAGCAAGGTCGCAAATTGAGGCTCCAGTTCTCCGGCAACGTAGCGGTTGCGGACGCTGAACCGGCTGCTGCCGCTGCCATGAGCGAATATCACGGTTCCCTTCGGCATCGCCGGCATGCTCAGATCGCCCATGATTCCTGCCGGCGCAATTGTCAGAGTTCGTTTGGTAATTTTGGTGGCCCTTTTCGCCCTAAACACCGGACGCAGGCATTCCTGCCATGTTTCACAAGCTGTTGCGAACCCACTCTGGTTCGGTTTCAGATAAAATGCATTAAACAAGCTTAAGCTTGCGTCTACCAAGAAAAAAGGATCCGTATGCCAAGCACTCACAAGTCCGTGTTCGGAATCTATGCCACCCGCGAAATGGCGGAAAATACAGTAGATCGATTGCTTGCCGCCGGATTCCGCAATGAAGACATCTCGGTTCTGCTGCAGGACAACGCCGGAACCAAGGACTTCGCCCATGAGAAGCACACCAAAGCTCCCGAGGGCACGACGACCGGCGTAGTTGCAGGCGGAATTATCGGCGGTACCGTCGGACTGCTTGCAGGAATCGGCGTTCTGGCCATTCCCGGTCTCGGTCCGCTCATCGCGGCGGGGCCGATTATCGCCGCGCTTTCCGGAATCGGCTCAGGCGGCATGCTCGGCGGCATTATCGGCGCGCTCGTCGGATTCGGAATTCCGGAATACGAAGCGAAGCGCTATGAAGGTCGTATCAAGGCGGGCGGTATTCTGCTCTCGGTCCATTGCGACGACGGCGAGTGGATAACGAAAGCGAAACAGTTGCTGAAAGATTCCGGCGCGGAAGACATTGCCTCGGTTGGCGAATTAATCGGCCAGCCAATGGCCCACAGCGCTTCGATCGCCTAGCCGCTATAACCCCGCTTTCACCCAGACTTGGTCCGGAGCAGCTATACTTGCGTCCTTACCTTCTATTAAGACCTGCACCGGTTGAAATCCGGCCTTCTGCGCAGGACGGGCCAGGAACGTCAGTTGGTACTGATGCTGTTGCGCCTCTTTGAATTTGTCCAGAAACGGCTGGAACGAGACCGGCGAACCGAAGCCGACGTAGTACGACTCCCCGCCGGTCTCATCAGCCAATCGCGACAGGAAATTCTGTCCCCAAGTCGTGCGCCATAAACTATGCCCGGCATGGCCGACGCTCGGATTGTAGATCGTATATACTACGGTGCCTGCCTTGAGCGCGCTTTGAATGCCAGCTGTCACATACGGATTGTCGTAATAGTACCCGCCGCCCAAACCTTCGATTCCGCTGCTGATCATCAATACTTCTTTGCGGTCCACATCGCCCAGCGGCCATTTCTTAATGGCGTCGGTAAGCGAGTCGTAAGGGCTGACATCCGCCCCTCCCGGTCCCGACGCAACCCGGATTGCGTTCGCTGCTGCCGCATGATCGTTCGTGAATTGCTGGGTGAACTGCGTCATCCCATTTCGCATGTAGCCGATCGCTACCGCGAAATTCGACGGCAGAGAGTTGATGAATTGTTTCAAACCGGCAATCTCACTTCCGAAGGTCGAGCGCGCGGAATCGTCGATCAGCAGAAGCAGTTGGGTCGGCGCATCCGCCAGTGACCGGAACGCAGTGACTGGACGGCGCTCTTTCTGCTGACGAACGATAACGTCCTGTTCATCAATGTCCGGAACCGATTTACCGCGGCGCGCCTCGACGGTAACAACCATGCTGACGGGTGTGCCGGGCGGTGAAGTTTGCGCCGCCGCAAGACAGGCAAACACGGCAGCCAGGACGAGACTCTTCATATCGAAACTAGTTTCCAAGCACAGCAGCGGACTGTGTGTTGCCAGCTACCATGCCCCAACCATTGGACGTATGAGAGCGGCTGAGGGATGCCTCGACATAGTACTCAAATTCAGCGGCCCGCACAGCCGCCGTGTGGAAGCGTAAGGTGCGGCAGCGCGCTCGCTCAGCAATTTCACGCCGCTGTTCTTCTGGCATCTGCAATGAATGAAGGACCTCTTGGGTGCTGCGAACCAGCGTAATTTCGCGCCCAGGCAAAAAGAATTGCTCAAGTCCGGGCCATTCGTCGCTCAGAATCGGCGTGCCGCAAGCCGCTGCTTCAAAAAGACGCACGCTCGGCGAATAGCCGGCACGTACCATGTCTTGCCGAGTAATATTCAACGTAAACCGCTGCGAGCCGTAAAATGCGCGGTGCTCGCGCGCCGGAAGATGCTCGATACGCGTTACGTTCTCCGGCCACTGAATCTCTTTCGGATACTGCGGCCCGGCGATAGCGAAATTGCGCACAGGAAGACGCTCCGCCACCTTCAATAACAAGACATTGAGAGCAGGCTGGCGGTCTGCTGCGTGCGTACCTAAATACCCGAGATCCCAAAGCACATCCTGTTGCTCGGGATAGTAGAATGACGGATCGACCGAGCAGTACAGGGCCCGCGCACACGGAGAACCGAGCACATTTTCGATATAGGCAAGCGTCGGGCCACCGGTAAATGAAAAGTACAAATCGTAGCGGCTCACCTGCTCAGGCGAAAGATAGGCGCATTCTCGTTTGTTAAGCGCGCTCAAGGTTACGGGTGTGTCGATGTCGTAGAATGCTGCACTGTGTTTTCGCAGTGAGCGCACCCAGTCCCCAACCGCTATTCCATCCGGGACATAGGAACCGACCACAGCAGCATCCGCCTCGCGCACGGTCTGCGCAAAGCAGTCATCCAATTCTTCCAGGTCTTCGTACAACTCGACGCGGCAGTACGGGAGCGAATCGAATTCGCGGTTTGCGGCGTACCAGGGTGTCTCCCGCTCGAGAAATGTCACTCGATGGCCGCGCGCCGCAAGCTCCTTCAACAGCGCCCGGTAAGTCGTGGCGTGACCATTGCCCCATGTCGAGGTAATCGTCAATCCGAGAAACACATAATGCCGCCGGGGAGTCAAGCTTGCATCTCCAGGCTGCGCCCGGACAATCTCGCCAGCGCCTCGTCAAGGATATCTTTCACCAACAGGCCCCGCCGCTTATACGTGTGATCCGCAAGCACCCGCGCTCGTGCCGCCTCGCCAATCGTGCGGGCATGATCGCGCGTCAAATCTCGCAGGATCTGCGCCACCTCGGCCCCGTTTTGCACGACCAATACCTCACGCGACGGCTCCAGAAAATGATCGATGCCTTCCCACGCATCGGTAATCAGGCATGCACCTGCACCCGCAGCCTCAAAGACGCGCGTTGCGGGTGAAAAGCCGTAGCGCGCCATGCTGTCGCGGCTGATGTTCAAAACGGCGAGGGCGGAAGAATTCAAGCGATTGTGATCCGCCGTATAGACATGCCCCACATACCTCGCATTCGCAGGCAGCGGTTTATCCGCCCAGCCGCTGCCGCCGAGCAAAAAACTTTTTCCAGGAGTAAGAGCGGCTGCTCGCAGAAAAAATTCTTCGACACGCGCTTCGCGGTCCGGCAGCCGGTTGCCTAAAAAAGAAAGATCGCAGGCGAAGGCCGGCTCCGGCGAAACCGGAAAATGCACGTCGGGATCGAAGGCGTTATAGATCGCGAAACACTCGCGTGCGCCCATGGCCCGGTACTGGTCCGTAACGCGCTTGCCGCCGCCGTATGTCAGGACCAGATCAAATTTCGGCAGCGCTTTGTGGAATGCATCGGCCGGGTCCGCGCTCATGCGCTCGAGCGTCGCCGGCGCGTCTACGTCCCAAAACACTTTGCAAACCCATTCCGGCATTGAGGCAAGCTGCGCTTCGAGAAATTCATCGAGCACACCGACGCCGCTCGCCTTGACCGCTACATCGCAGGCCGACGACCACGCAAGATGACGCGCAACGGTTTCGCGATCAGCCGGATCATAGACCACAATTCGCACCCAGCCTGGATCTTCGATATCGCGATGCTTCTGCCGGTCATATGCGTCCGGCTCAAAAAACGTGATTTCATAGCCGAGCGCGGCGAGCGCGCGCAGAATTCCACGATAGTAGGTCGCCGCACCGTTCCAATATGCAGAAACCAGGCTCGATCCCCAAAAGGCCACCTTCAAGCGTTCACCTCCTCGAGAGCCGGCTTCACCGACTGATAAATAGTCAGCAATTCGTCCACGCGATGGCTGCAGGTATGGCGGCTTCGTACGGTTTCCAGTCCACTTCGCACAAGACTTGCGTTCAGCTCGCGGTCATGCAGCACATCACGTAGATTTCTTTCCATCTCTCGGCCATTCTGCGCCATTAAAAAATCTGTTCCCACGCGAAACAAATGCTCCGTATCCTGCCAAGGCGCGGAAACCAGCGGAATACCGCAGGCGAGCGCCTCAAATGGCCGAATAGTCGGGATGCCCGGCAACCTATGCGTGTAGGGACGCCGCGGCACATGCACCGTCACACCGAAGCGCGCGAAGACTTCAGGAACACGGTAATTTGCAATCCAGCCCCGATAAGACACATTTGCTCTCGCCAGCCGGCCAAGGGCCGTATCCGGATAGCGTACTCCATAGGCGCGCGCCTTCAGACCAAGCCGCGCGCATGGCTGCAGAAAAAACTCGTGCAACTCTTCGGTACGCTCCTCATCGCCCCAATTACCGATCCAAACAAGATCGCCGTTGCGCTCCACATTCTCGATCGGGTGAAACACGCGAATGTCGGCCGCCTCGTGCCATACATGAACCTGTTTTCCCCAACCGAGCCGCAGGTAAGCTTGGCGCAACGACTCGCCATAGGCCAGCACGCCATCGAACTTTGACAGATCAAAGCGTGCCATTTCGTGCGGGGCAGTTACCGCACGATGGTGCGTATCGTGGAAAAACATCCGCAGCCGCGGATTCCGCGCACGATAGTTGCCGATCGCCGAAACGAGCTGCGGCTCATTCCATTCGTGTACCAGAACGATATCGATAGCATCGAGCCATTGCGCAACATCGGGCTGGCGGGGATCATATTGCGTGCTTTGCAGGTTCGGAAAACGACGGCGAAAATCTTCAACCGGCTGCTCGCCGTGATCTCGCCGCAGATTTTCAATGCTCCAGCCCGATTCGGGCTCAAAGACTCGCACACCATGGCCGCGGGCTTTTAGCTCGGCAACAATACCGCGCAGAAAATGCGCGTTGCCGTGGTTCCAGTCGGAGGCAAGCGAGTGACAGAAGATCGCGAAATTCAACTTCATGCCGCTGCGCCGGCCTTTCCGCCGGCGTTTTTCATAACGGAGCGGTATACATCGAGATATGGATGCACCGATTCCCTGACGTCGTATCGCTCTGCGCGGGCGGCTGCAGCTGCGCCAAGCCGCTCCCGTTCATCCGCATCGTTGATCAACCGGTTCAGCTCGAGAAGCCAGAGATCTTGCCGTCGCGGATCGACAAACATGGCCGCACCCTCCCAGAGCTCGCGCAAACTTGGAATATCGGCCAGCACGAGCGCGCAACCGGCATGTGCTGCTTCGAGCACGGCAAGCCCGAACGGCTC